>JBJKQV010000364.1:0-14838 GCA_046704985.1 Terriglobia bacterium | reverse complement strand
TCCCTCTGCTGACCGATGAATCGCCCCTACGGCCGGCGCACGCCGCGGTACCGCGCAGTGCAACATCTCGACAAATCCCTTTCGTCGAGCCGCCGCCCATAGCGATTCGTGCTATAACCTTCGGAGTAGGAGCGAGGCATGGCCGCGGACCAGCAACCCTCAAAGGCCGAACACCTTGTAGACATGGCGCGGGCAGAGTTCGCTGACCTGAGCGCAGCCGAGGAGAAGTTGCTGCGCTCGGCGGCAGTGGGCGAACGTGCCGCGTGCGGGCCCAGTCCCGAACTCGAAGACCCTTCGAACAACCCCGCCAATTCGGACGAGTGGGGCTCAGAGCGGGAAATCCGCGCCGACCGCATTCGCTGGCTCTGCCTCGTCCCCGAAGCCTCAAGCAGGGTCGATCCTGCTGGCGTGCAGGTCGTCGGCGCGAAGATTACCGGGGAATTGGACATTTCCCACGGTCAAATCCCATTCCCGCTTTTCCTGCTTCGATGCCACCTTAAGGAGGCTGCTGGCTTAAACTGGGCCCGACTTCCGGTCTTGAGCCTTCAAGGCAGCCGGACCCGCTCGATATCCGCGGACGGTCTGGGGGTGGAGGGTGGTGTCTTCTTTCGTGGCGGTTTCGCGGCGGAAGGCGAGGTGCGGCTGCTGGGCGCGCGAATTGGCGGCCCCCTCGACTGTCTCGGCAGCTCGTTCAAGAACCCGCCGCAAGTGGCGCACGACGGGAAGGTCATTGATGGAACTGGCAAGGCACTAAGCGCCGACCGCGCTAACATCAAGGGCACCGTCTTTCTGAACAGGGGTTTCACCGCAGAGGGCGAAGTACGACTACCGGGCGCGCAAATCGGGGGCAATTTCGAGTGCGACTACGGGACATTTAGGAATCCCGCGCGGGTCGGGGCGGATGGCCGGCTAGTCGATGGGACCGCCAAGGCGCTGAGCGCCGACGGCGTTGACGTCAGAGGCCATGTTTTTCTCCGGAAGGGCTTTACGGCAGAGGGAGAAGTACGGCTCATGGGCGCGCAGATCGGGGGCAGCTTCGAGTGCAATGGTGGGACGTTCAAGAATCCGCCGCAGATGGGTGCTCACCAGAAAACTCTCAGCGGAACGGGAGATGCGCTCAGCGCTGACCGCGCCATCCTCAGGGGTGGCGTTTATCTTGGCACCGGCTTCACCGCAGACGGTGAGGTTCGACTCCATGGCGCGCGGGTCGCAGGCGACCTCTTTTGTAGTGGCGGGAGGTTCAGCATTGTCAGTGCGCAGGCAGCGGTTATTGAGGGCGGCCTCATCTGGAGGAAAATCGTCAACTGCAAAGAGGCGAAGCTCGACCTCACCCACGCTTCGGCCCTCGCCATTGTGGATGAGGAGAAGAGCTGGCCGGCCAAAGGCAATCTTGCGCTTGATGGATTTGTCTATGCCGGGTTCCCGGCAAGCCCGGCGGACGCGCAAAAACGCCTCGAATGGCTTGACCGCCTGCAGACATTTACGTTGCAGCCCTACCGCCAGTTGGCCAGGGTATTGCGAGAAACGGGCGACGACCGCGGTGCGAAACTCGTCCTCTACGAGATGGAGCACCGCCGCAGGGAAAAGGAAGACCGCACCCCGTGGGCCTGGCTCTGGGGCCGCGTGCTGCGATGCACCATCGGTTACGCGCACTACCCCCGGCGCGTGGGCTGGTGGCTCCTGGCGCTGGTCCTCGCGTGCTCCGTGCTCTTCGGGCTCGGCTATTTGCGTGGCACGATATCGCCGACAAACCAGGCAGCCTACGGATCCTTCGAGCAGCAAGGGCACAGGCCCGACTACTATCCGGGCTTCAATCCCTTCATCTATTCGCTTGAAAATTCGGTGCAGGTGCTGAGGCTCGGACAGGGCGACACCTGGCAGCCCGACCCGAGTCCGCAGGGCGCGGGGCGCGCGCCCGTGCGGGGGTCGTCATGGTGGGAGAAGCCCTTGGCCTCGTGGGCCTTCGCTTGGGTTCCCGCCTGGTTTACGCGGCCCACAACTCTGCTGTGCGTTCGCTGGGGACAAATCATCTTGGGCTGGGTGCTCGTGGCGCTGTTCCTCGCCGGCGTGACCGGCATCGCGCGAAGAGAGTGAACCCGCGGGCGGGCTGCCGTTGCAAGCAGGCCATGGCGATGTAAAATCGCCGCTACAGTCCGCCGTGGCGATGTAAAATCGCCGCTACGGCGCTCCGTGGGGATATGAAATCCGTCGGTGGACGGACAGGTCGCCGCGCGCAGACGCCGTGGCGATATAAGGTCGCCGCTATTTGAGCGCGCGGGCGGCGCGGGCGCGCATGGCTTCGCAACAGGCGCGGATATTGACCTTCAGGTCCTTGAGGCCGCTGCCCGAAAACTCCAGTTGCGGCACTTGGTCGTGTTCGGAACAGCGCAGCCCATCGAGTTTTTTCCGCATCTGCTCGCGAATCTGCTCGACCCCCACGCGGTCGACCATCTCGCCCACGCTTTCCGCACCCTGCTGCTCCCCGGGCTTGATCTTGAACTGGATCTTCATGCGTCCTCTTTCCCCCGGTGACTCAGCACCGGGGCGTACCCACGGACGGCTATATATCTATTCACCTAACCTATTAGTATATACGCAGACCCCTCCTGTCACGCTCTTTCACGCCCTGGTGCGGCTTTTCACGCGCAGTTTCAGTAAATCCCCTTCGTCGATCCTCCGTCCACGGCGATGGAAACGCCGTTGATGTAGCTGGCGCGCTCGGATGCGAGGAAGACGACGAGGTTGGCAAACTCCTCGGGCTCGCCGATGCGCCCCAGGGGCACGGCGGACGCCCAGCCGGCGCGGATTTTTTCCGGCGTCACGCCCTGAGCTTTGGCCAGCTTGCCGGCCAGCTCGTCGAGCCGCGCGGTGAGCGTGTAGCCGGGACACACGTTCGAGAACAGAATGTTGTCGGCGCCGTATTCGTTGGCCAGGGTCTTGACCAGTCCGCTCACCGCCGAGCGCACGGAGTTGGAAAGGATCAGTCCCTGCACGGGCTGCTTGACGGAGACCGAGGTGATGGTGATCATGCGGCCCCAGTGGCGCTTCTGCATCGCGGGCAGAACCTCGCGGGCGAAAAAGAGGGTGCTCATCAGGTTCAGATTGACGGCCTGGCGCCAGTCGGCGACGCTGGTTTCGGCGAAGGACTTGGACGGCGGCCCGCCGGCGTTGGTGACGCAAACGTCCAGGCGCTTGTAGTGCTCGAGCGTTTGGGCCACAAAGCCGTGCACCTGCTCTTCCACCGTCACGTCCACCGGCCGCGCCAGCACTTCGACGCCCGTCGCGCGCCGGATCTCTTCCGCCGTGGCGTTCAAAGTCTTCTCCGTGCGCGCGCAGATGGCGAGCTTGGTTCCTTCGCGCGCCAATCCCATCGCCACCGCCTTGCCCAAACCCTGGCTCGACGCCGCGACGATCGCCACCCGATCCTTCAGTCCCAGATCCATCGCTTCCCTCCCCCGTTCGAAAGAGTTTATTTGCCGCGCACCGGCGCAACGGGATGCCAACTCCCCGCGCGGCCCGGCCGCCGTGTTCCGGAGGAGCCATTTTACACGCATGTCGCGGCGGGATAAAATCGCACCCAGGGTATTTTGCATCGATGGCATGGATCGACAAAGGCGTGGACGCGCTGGCGCTGGGCTTTGCGCTGCTGCTGGCGCCGGGGCCTTTCTTCTGGCTGATTGTTCACCCCGGCATCCGGTTTTGGCGGCGGTTCGGCAACCGGGCGTTCTGGGTGGCGCTGCCGCTGTGGCTGATGTTCGGCGCGGCGCTGGCCGAGTGGCGAGGGTGGCTCTTCGGCGCGCGCCTGCCGCGCAACCTCTTCACCTGGATTCTCGGAGCGGGGTTGATCGCACTGGCGTTGGTGATGGAGCGCGCGGTGCGGCGCGAGTTCAGCCTGCGTCGAGTGGTGGGCCTGCCGGAGATGCATCCCGAGCGCCCCGAGCGCGCGCTGGTGCGCACGGGAATTTACGGCCGGGTGCGCCATCCGCGCTACGTGGTCTACATGCTGATTTTCTGGGGGCTGGCGCTGCTGACCGGCGGAGAAGGATTTTTTCTACTGGCAATTCTCCAGGTTCTGATGTATCTGATAGTCGCTCCGCTGGAAGAGAAGGAACTTCGAGACCGATTTGGCGGGGACTACGAAGCCTACGCGCGCGCTGTGCCGCGCTTCCTGCCGCACCTGCGGCGCCCATCCCAGCCGGAGAAGGCCTGAGCAAGGAGAAAATTCCAATGCGCAAACTTAACTTAATCTTCCTGGCCACTTTGGTTATGTCCGCGGCCCTGCCGCTCCGGGCGCAGCAGCCCTGCCAGGGCGCCTCGGTGGTCGTCAACACGCCCGAAGACAGCCTCATGCTGGCGGTCAAGCAAGCGGGCAGCCCGCAGGCGGAGATCGAGATTCTTCAGAAGTTCGCGCAGGCGAATCCCCAGTCTTCCTTCCTTCCCTGCGTAGACGAGTACCTGACCATGAGTTTCCTGAAGGCGGGCAATTACGACCAGGCGATCGAGGCCGGCACGCGCGACCTGGCACGCAAGTACATCGACCTGAATCTGCTGACCACGCTTTTGAAAGCCTACGTGGCGGCCGGCAAGGCCGCCCCCCAGGCGTTCCAGCTGATCATGGAAACGCCGCAGCAGGTAGGAAAAGAAATCGCTCCCACGGTCACCGCCGGCAGCACCGCCGAGGAGGCCGAAAAATCCAAGCAGGAAGCCGCGGAGCAGAGTAAGGAGTTCACGGAGTATTCGGAGTACGCTTTCTTTCAGCTACTCCCGCGCGTCGCGGATCCCGCCCAGCGCGTGAAGTATCTGGACGAGTTCGACAAGACTTTCCCCAACTCCGCCTACGCCAAGCAGGCTGCCCTGCAATACTTCGTCGCCTACGAGATGGCGCAGCAGAAGGACAAGCTTTTCGAGGCCGGAGAGAAGGCAGTGGCCGCCGATCCCGACAACCCCTCCACTCTGAACGTGGTGGCGGACGGTTACACTACCGCTCAGACCCACTTCGAACAGGCCGCGACCTACGCCAAGAAAGCTCTGGAACTCCTCTCGAAGCGGACCAAGCCGGCGGGGATGAGCGACGAACAGTTCAAGACTTCGCAGAACACCCAGATGGGGCTGGCGCACTCGACGCTGGGGGTGATTGAGCTTCAGGAAGGCGCGCGTAGCCGGCACGTGGATGGCGCCATCGAGCACTTGAAGGAAGCCGCCGACCTGCTGGAGGGCAACGACAATCTCCAGGCGCGGGCGCTCTATTACCTCGGCTACTGCTACGAACTGCACTACCCCGCCCAGCACCGTCTGGCCGAGCAGGCGCTGGATAAGGCCGCCAAGCTCAACAGCCCTTACAAACCCCAGGTGGAAGAGCTGCTCAAGAAGGTGAGGGCGGCGCTGGGCCGCTGAGCGGCACGCGCGGAAAGCAGACTACAGAAGGTTTTCTTCAGGGCGTGGGCTGCCGCTTGCCGCGCTTCCAGAACCAATAGACGGGAATGCCCAGCGCCACCATCAGCGCGCCGATGCCCGCCTCTTTCGGAGTCTGGAGCAGCATGTTGACCGTGAACCAGCCCGAGGTGACCACGAAGGCGATGGGCACCCACGGGTATCCCCACACGCGATAAGGGCGCGGAGCGTTGGGCATTTTGCGGCGCAGCACCAGCACCGCCAGCGCGGTCAGCGCGTACAAAATCCAGGCGTCGAAGATCACGTAAGTGTAGAGCTGATCGTAGGACCCCATCAAAACGAGCACCGTAGCCCAGACGCCTTGCAGCACCAGCGCCAGGTGCGGGGTGTGGTAGCGCTTGTGCACGGCGGCGCACCAGCGGAAGAAGCTGCCGTCCTTGGCCATGGCGTAATAGACGCGCGGCGCCGCCAGGATGCTGCCGTTCAGGCTGCTGAGCGTGGAGATGATGATGAGCAGGCTGACCAGTTGCGCGCCGAAGTGCCCGAAGACGTGCACCGCGGCGTCGGCGCCCACGCGCGACGAGTGGGAGATTTCGGCGGGGGTCAGCACGCGGAAGTAAAAGAGATTGAGGCCAATGTAGAGCACCAGCACGGCGCCGGTGCCCAGAATCAGCGCCAGGGGAACGTTGCGCTCCGGGCGCTTGACCTCGCCGGCGGCAAAGGTGCAGGCGTTCCAGCCCTCGTAAGCCCACAGCGCGCCCACCATCGCCGCGCCGAACGCCGCCAGGCCGGCCTTGGACGGTCCGCCCGCGGCGCCGTGGACGAGCGGCGTCGCCACCGGGCCGCGCGCCAGCGCGAACCCGAGCAGGATGATGGCCACGATGGCCGCCACCTTCACTCCCGTGAGCAGCGACTGCACCTCGCCGCCTTCGCGCACGCCCACGATGTTGATGATGGTGAAGACCACGATGGCGGCGGCCGCCGCCCCGCGCTGCTCCCAGGTGGTGAGCGGCACGAACTCGTTCACGTACTCGGCAAACCCCACCGCCAGGACGGAGATTCCCGCCGTCTGCGATGCGATGAGGAACTGCCAGCCGCACAGAAAGCTGACCAGGGGGCCGTAGGCTTCGCGCAGGTAGACGTACTGGCCGCCCGCCTGCGGCAGGATGCCCGCCAACTCCGCAAACGACAGCGCGCCGAACAGGCTGAGCAGCCCCGCCACCACCCAGGCGCCCAGCATCAGTGAAGGGCTGCCCACCTGACGCAGCATATCGGAGGGGACCAGAAAGATCGCCGTGCCGATCATGATGCCCACCACGATCGAGCAGGCCGTCCCCAGCCCCAACGCCTGGACTAATTGCGGTTGTTCGCCCGCAGCGGGCGCAGTGTTGGCGGGTTGGGAGCTTGCGGAACCGATGATCGCCCTCCCGATGGACTCGCAACACCATAGTGGAATCCGGCGTTGCGGTCAACCTCACAATGCCGTCCCGCCGCCTGCTCGGCCAATGCGGAATCTCCGAACCTTCCGCAAAGTGGGATATAATCGTTCGACGGCAATTCTCTAAAAACGGGGACAAGATGCGTTACGACAAAATTTTGCAGGCCGTGGGGCGCACGCCGCTGGTACGGCTGAACCGCCTGACGCAAGGCGCCAAAGCGCAACTCTACGCCAAGTGCGAGCAGTTGAATCCCGGCGGCAGCGTCAAGGACCGTATCGGCATCGCCATGGTGGAAGACGCCGAGCGCCGCGGGCTGCTCAAGCCCGGCGGCACCATCGTCGAGGGCACCTCCGGCAACACGGGCATGGGGCTGGCGCTAGTGGCCGTGGTGAAGGGCTACAAGGCCGTCTTCACCATGACCGACAAGCAGTCGAAGGAAAAAGTGGACCTGCTTAAGGCGCTGGGCGCGGAGGTAATCGTCTGCCCCACCGCCGTGCCTCCCGACGACCCGCGCAGCTACCATTCCGTCGCCGAAAAGCTGACGCGCGACATTCCCAACTCCTACCACCCCAACCAGTACGAGAACCCTTCCAACCCCGAGGCGCACTACCGCTCGACGGGCCCGGAAATCTGGGAAGACTCGGAAGGGCGCGTCACCCACTTCATCGCCGGCATGGGCACCGGCGGGACCATCACCGGCGTGGGGCGCTACCTGAAAGAGAAAAATCCCAACGTCAAGATCATCGGCGCCGACCCGGTGGGCTCCATCCTCTGCGAGTTCTTCCACAAGGGCACCATGGGCAAGGCCGAAACCTACAAGGTGGAGGGCATCGGCGAGGATTTCCTGCCCCCGGCGCTCGACTTGAGCGTGGTGGACGACATCCTGGAAGTAAGCGACAAGGATTCGTTTCTGGCGGCGCGGCGATTGGCGCGCGCCGAAGGCATCTTTGCCGGCGGCTCGGCGGGCACCTGCTTGGCCGTGGCGCTGCGCCTGCTGCCCACGCTGACGGAAAAGGATTTTGTGGTGGTGCTCGTCCCCGACACCGGCACGCGCTACCTGAGCAAGGTCTATAGCAACGAGTGGATGCGCGACAACCAGTACTTCGAGCCGGAAGTGCGCCTGACGGCGGGCGAGATTGTGGAGGCCAAGACGGCGCAGGCGGCGCGCGAACTGGTGCGCGTGGCGCCCTCCGACCCCGTCGCTGCGGCGCTCGAGCGCATGCGCGCCAACGACTTTTCGCAGCTCCCGGTCTTTGAAAACGGCGCGCCCGTCGGGGCCATTTACGAGGACGACGTCCTGAGCCTGGCGCTGGAAGGCAGGGACTTGAAGAAGGTCGTGGTGCGCGAGGTGATGGGCGAGCCCTTCCCCGTCGTTCCCGCCGCCGCGCCCCTCGGGCAGATCACTGCCTGCATCACCCGCGACTGCCCCGCCGTCTTCGTCGGCCTCGACGGCGGCCGTTACGACATCCTCACCAAGTACGACCTGCTGCGCGCCATCGCCGGGCGCGGGGAATCGGGAAAGTAGGCCGCCAGGCGTGACTAAAGTCCTTTGACAAACCTCCCCCGCGACGGGAAAATAAAAATTCACACAATTGCGCATCAGGGAGCGCCCATGGCCAAGGATTTTCATCCCCAGGACGTCATCGACACACTTCGCGAGGTGAAGTACCCGGGCACCGACCGTGACATCGTTACGCTGGGCCTGGTAAAGGGTTTGGAGGTAGGGCACGAACGGGCCACGTTCACGCTGGAGTTTCAGGGCGCGCCCTCGCCCGTGCACGCGCACATCGGCGCCTCGGCCAAGCAGGCCGTGGAAGCGATGGGCATTCCCCACGTGGAAGTGAAGCTCGAGCAGACGGCCGCCGCGCAGCAGGGCTCCTCGCTGATCCCGCAGGTCAAGCACACGGTGGCGGTGGCGAGCGGCAAGGGCGGCGTAGGCAAATCCACCGTGGCCGCCAACCTGGCCGTGGCGCTCCAGCGCCAGGGCTCGAAGGTCGGCCTGATGGATACCGACGTCTACGGCCCCAGCGTGCCCATGCTGATGG
This sequence comes from Terriglobia bacterium, assembly GCA_046704985.1. Taxonomy (GTDB): domain Bacteria; phylum Acidobacteriota; class Terriglobia; order UBA7540; family UBA7540; genus JBJKQV01. The sequence continues at coordinate 5,963 of JBJKQV010000364.1, read as the reverse complement.
GCGGCGAGGCGCCGCCGCGGGTGGTGGACGGCAAGATCGACCCGCCCGTCGAGCACGGCATCAAGATCATCTCCATGGCCTATTTCCTGCCCAAGGACGAAGCCATCATCTGGCGCGGGCCCATGCTGCACAAAACCATGCAGCAGTTTCTGGGCGACGTGCGCTGGGGCGAGCTCGATTACCTGATCATGGACCTGCCGCCCGGCACCGGCGACATCCAGTTGAGCCTCTCGCAGACCGAGCCGCTGTCGGGCGCGGTGATCGTCTCGACACCCCAGGACCTGGCGCTGACCGTGGCCGCCAAAGCCATCGCCATGTTCCAGAAACTCAACGTCCCCATCCTCGGCCTGGTCGAAAACATGAGCTACTACCTCTGCCCGCAGTGCGGGCATCGTGACGAAATTTTCGGCTCGGGCGGGGCGCGGCAGGCGGCCGGGAAGCTCGGCCACCCCTTCCTCGGCGAAGTGCCGATTGACGTCAACATCCGCGTCAAAAGCGACAGCGGCCAGCCCGTGGCGCTTGATGAGGCCACCGCCTACGGCAAGGCTTTCCACGACATCGCCCGCGCGCTGACGGAACAGGTGAGGGCGCTCAAGGGAGAGGAAATTAGTATCGAGTAGGAGTCAGGAGTCAGTTGTCAGTGGCCGGTGGTCAGTGGCGAAGGGAAGATTTGATCGCCCGGGGGTTGCAACGGACAACTGACGACGGACCAGCGACAAAAACCCATGCCGCTCAGTCCCACCAAGATCAAACTCGCCGGAGAAAACGGGACGCTGCGCGTCGAGTGGTCGGACGGGCACGTGAGCGCATACCCTTACCGGTATCTGCGCGACAAGTGTCCGTGCGCGACTTGCACGGGCCAGCCCGCCTACAAATCACCGGCGCCCTCGCCGCTCCCTATGTTCGGTGAAAAGCCCCTCAAGCCCTCGCGCGCCGAACTGGTGGGCCGCTACGCGTTGCAAATCTACTGGAACGACGGCCACTCGAGCGGCATCTATGCCTTCGATTATCTGCGCGGGCTGTGCCCCTGCGCGGAGTGCCGCGCGGCGCGCGAGCAAGCCTCATCCTGACCCCGCGCTAGACGATCTCTACTTTACAGCCTTTGACCAGCGATTTGAACTTCTGCGCGTCGGCGTCGGAGCCCACGATGGCGCCGTAGTGCATAGGCACGGCGATCCGGGGTTTGATCGTCTCGGCGGCCTGGGCGGCTTCCTCGGCGGTCATCACGTAGGTTCCCGAGACCGGCAGCAGGGCCACGTCGCAGCGGAAATCCTTCATCTCCGCAATGCAGTCCGTATCGCCGGCGTAGTAGACCTTGGTGCCGTCCAGCTCGAAGATGAATCCCACGCCCTGGGATTCTTTGGGGTGAAAGGGCTTGCCGGGTTTGCGGAACTTGTTGAGGTTGTAGGCGGGCACGGCCTGGATGTGCACTTCCCCCGGCGCGGCGCCCACGGTGATCTTCCCGCCCGGTTTGAGAAAGTGCTTGGCTTGGGCCTTCACCGGCTCCAGTCCCTCCTGGCAGAGGGCGGCGGCCACCAGCACGGTCTCGGGCGTCATCACCTTTTCCAGGTCTTCCAGGCTCAGGTGATCGAAATGCTCGTGGCTGATGAGCACGATGTCGGCCCGGTCGGAGCGGGTGAGCTTGAAGGGGTCGGTGTAAACGACCTTCGAGCCTGCAACCCGAAACGTGTCGTGGGCGAGGCGGGTGAAATCCAGATTGAGCAATTTCATGGCAGGATCTCCTCTTGTGACGTTTCCACCTCCCGGCCGCGCGCGGGGCGGCGGCGGGGAACCGGCGTGCGCCCTTTAGGATAACACCACTTGCGGTGCGAGGAAGCGGCGCGAGCCGAACGACAAAAGGAGTCCTTTGCCCGGATGAATGGCCCGTGTGCGCCCGGGCGGGCTGAGAGCCCCGCTCCGGGCCGGCGCCTAGGGGTCGAGGGCGCCCTCGATGACGTCGATGGCGTCGAGGAAGCGCCGGGTCTTGGGCAGGTATTCCTCGGGCGCCTCGGGGCTGCCCACCGGCGTGTCGGCGAGCAGGCGCGTATTGTCGAAGGTCTGGTTGAGCTCGATGAAGCGGAAATAGGGCTTCATGGCCGCGAGCAGCAGGCGCAGCTTGCCGTTGAACTGCGTGTGCCAGTAATCGAGGTGCTCGCGGTAATCGAACAGGGCGCTGGCAGGCTCGAGCTTCTTCGGCCACAAGCGCATCTGCTTCAGCAACGCGCTGCTGACGAAACGGAAATCGGGGCGCACCTCGGAAGGCTTCTGGATGACCGCCAGGACCTTCTCCAGGTTGGTGGAGGATTGCTCCCCGGCGGAGATGTGGTAAGTGTTCCAGTGGCGGCGCGCAAACATCAGCTCGGCGATGGCACGCGCGGCAAAGTCGACAGGAATGACATCGAGGTTGGCGCGCGGGTTGGCGGGGATGAGGCGCAGCAGGTTGAGCGCCGCCAGCGCCCAGAGGATGACGTTGGAACGCGGCGCCCACTCCCGCGTATCGCCCATGATGATCGAGGGGCGCACCACCAGGAGCTTCTCCTCGGGCAGGGTGCGGCGCGCGTCCATCTCGCCCACCATCTTGGTGTAGCAGTAGCGCACCAGGTGGGTGGCGCGCAGGTCGGGCGACTCGCCTTCCAGTACGTTGCGGTCGCTGAGCCCGGTGCCACAGATGCTCGCCGTGCCCACGTAGACGAAGGTGTCGAGCTCGGGCAGCTCGCTTGCCCACTCCAGCAGGTGGCGCGTGCCGCCGACGTTCACCTTCTCCACCTGCTCATCGCAGGCGGGATTGAAGGAGGTGTCGGCGGCGGAGTGCAGCACACAGTCGCAGGACTCGATGTCGGCGCGCCGGGCCAACCGCTCCGGCAGCGCGGCGTCCGTCAGGTCGCCCCAAACGGGAATGACTTTGTCAGGATCGAAGGCGTCGTTGTGGAGGCGGAAGACCGCTTGCAGGCGCTCGGCGGCATGCGCCTCGTCGGTGCCGCGCACCAAGCAGTAAAGCCGCTCGACTTCGGGCTTCTGGGAGAGCAGCACGGCCAGCTCTCCCCCCAGGAATCCGGTGACTCCGGTGAGAAACACTTTCATAAATTAAGACCTCAAATCCACCAATGATGATGTTGTCCGACCAGCCGGGCCAGACTCCACAGCAGTAAGAGAACTTCCGCCACCACCCCCCAGAAAAGTGTGCACCAAAGCGAGCCGGTGGCCAGCGTCTTGATCAGCGCCCAGTTCCCCTGCGTGCGCTCCCTGCGGAAGAAAATGTAGGCGTGCAGGGGACTCCACCAGGTGGCGATCACGGCAAAGACGCAGCGCGGGCGCCTCAGGATGGCTCCCTTCACCCGCCCCCGCCAGCTTTGCGGCGAAGCCTCGCGCAGCCAGGCGTTGATCTTCTCGATGAAAAAGACGTCCTCGCGAAAATATTCGTACAGGTAGTACCCGCCCCAGGAAACCAGAAAGATAGAGGGGAACAGCGGCACCACCATCAGATAGTGAAAATGGATGGCCAGCCACGGATAGTAGACGTAGTCGAAACCCCAGATGATGGAGAGGTAAAGAAGATACACTCCACTGAACTTGGTGACCCTCTTGAGCGGAACGGCCATCATACGATTCTTCGCCTGTTGTCACTGAGAACCGGCGAACCTCAACCTTGTGGAGAGACGGTAGACCCCCTTGGCTGGTTACCGTTCGGCGGGCTTCTGAGACCCATGCCCGAGGGTATTTTGCCAGAATTCCTGCACCGCGCGGGCACACGTGTACCCACTGAGCCTCAGATGCGCGCGCCCGGCTGGAAGTTTCCCGCCTCGGATGACTCGGGGTAGGCTACGGTCTTAACCAATTGAGTTTAGGACACTTAGTCCAACTGACATAATGTCAACGTCTGACTAATTTCCCTTGGCGACCCGCCCCCCTGATCCTTGACTCGGCCGCAGTAGTGCGCGAGGATGAGACCCCACAAACGAGGAGGAGATTCCATGAAGACCATTCACACGCTGGCTGCGGGAGCGTTCATGCTGTTGTTGTCGGTGAGCACGGGCTGGGCCCAGGGCCCTAAGCCCTTCAGTTTGGCGCTGGAGTGCGCCGGCAAGGATTGCACACTGCTGCACGGCAAGCCTCAAACCGCCGGCATGCGCAGCGGCCTGGTGCGCCTGAAGCCCGGCGAATCGGTGGGCTGGCATTCCACGGGCAAGAACGAAGAAACCTTGATCGTCCTGAAGGGCAACGGGACGGCGGAGATCAAAGGGCACAAGGCGCTGAGCTTTGCGGCGCCGCGCGAGGTTTATATCCCCGCTGCCACCACGCACAACGTCACCAACACCGGCAAGGAGCTCTTGGAGTATGTTTACATCGTGGCGCCGGCGCGCGGCGGTACGAAATGAGGCGGACATGAAGAACTCGTCGCTGGAGTTGCGCCACACGCTGGCCACCCTGGCCTATCGCGGAGGGAAGGCGGTGCGCGGCGCGCCTCGCGGGTTCGCCGCCTTCCGGGCCTCGCCGACCACGCGAACGCCGGGCCAGATTCTCTCCCACGTCGGCGACTTGCTCGACTGGGGTGTGGCGCTCGCCGACGGCCGGCACGTCTGGCACGATTCCAAGCCCCTGGCATGGAACCGCGAAGTGGCACGGTTTTTCGCCGGGCTGAGGAAGCTCGACCGGCGCCTGGCCTCCAAGAAACCTCTCGGATTCTCGGTGGAGAAAATATTTCAGGGGCCGATCGCCGACGCTTTGACGCACGTCGGCCAGATCGCGCTGCTGCGGCGGATGGCTGGGGCTCCCGTGCGCGGCGAGAATTACTCCCTGGCCCAAATCGCCGCAGGACGCGTGGGACGCAAGCAGCGGCGCGCCGTGCGGGAGTTTGACTAAGAAGAAGTTAGGAAGTAGGAAGTAGGAAAAAGAAAGTAGATGCCCATGCCTAACCTGAAACTTCTTGATGCCATCGGCTCGACGCCGCTGGTGGAGTTGCGCCGGCTGGTTCCGCAGGGCTCGGCGCGCGTGGTGGCCAAGCTGGAGTCGGCGAATCCGACGGGGAGCATGAAGGACCGCATGGCGCGCGCGCTGGTCGAGCGCGCCGCCTCCGCCGGGCGTCTGCCGCCCGGCGGGACGGTGGTGGATTACACGGCCGGCACTACGGGCATTTCGCTGGCGCTGGTGTGCGCGGCGCTCGGATACGGCGCGCACTTTGTCTACTCCGACGCCTTCAGCGAAGAGAAGCGCCTGACCATGCGCGCCTACGGAGCGGAGATCACCGACGTCGCGAGCGAGGGCAAGGGGATCAACGAGCAACTGGTCAAGCGCATGATCGAGACGGCGGGCGAGATCAGCCGCGGCAAGGACCACTGGTGGTGCGACCAGCTCCACAACCGGGACGGAGAGTTCGGTTACCACGCGCTGGGCGAGGAGATCTGGCAGCAGACGGGCGGGCGCGTCGACGCCTTTGTGCACTCCGTGAGCACCGCCCATTCGCTGCACGGCACCGCCCACGCGCTGCGAGCCCACCATGCGGGGCTGCGCGTCTGCGCCGTCGAGCCCGCCGAGTCGGCGGTGCTTTCCGGCGGGCCTTCGGGGTCACACCAGATCGAGGGCATCGGCATCGGCTTCGTCCCGCCGCTCTGGAAACCACAGGAAGTTGACGAAATTCTGGCCGTCAGCACGGCCGAGGCCCAGGCAATGGCGCGGCGGCTGGCTCGCAAGGAAGCGATCTTCGCCGGCACCTCCACCGGGGCGAACGTCGTGGCGGCGCTGAGGGTGGCGGCGCGCCTCGGCCCGCAAGCTACAGTCGCCACGCTCATCGTGGACTCCGGGCTGCGCTACCTCTCCTCCGCAACTTACCGGGATTGACGGAATATGAAAGACCGCAGGATCTTTCGAAACGAAACTCCGCACTAACCGTTCCCCACGCCGGCTAGCCCACCTGCGCAGCAAGCATGGAGATGGAGCCGCCGTCCACACCTTCGATGGGGAAAGTG
>JBJKQV010000363.1:0-8789 GCA_046704985.1 Terriglobia bacterium | reverse complement strand
TAGACCGTGCTGATGCTCAACGAATTCGCCGGAGCGCGCGGCGCCACGCCTTCGCTGGCTGAAACCACCGCCGAGGCGACGCACATCGTGAGTGCCGGCAACAACGATTTTCCGCTCGAGCTCCCCGCCGTCGAGCGCTTCGTGGGATTTGAGCCTTTTCCGGGCGTGAGCGCCGCGGTTACCGCGCCGCTCACGGTTCCCCTGGCGCGCGTTCATTCTTCGACCAACCCGCTGGGGTTGAACTCGCTCACCTGCCGCACCGACGCGGCGCCGCTGCGCCCGGCTTTTGCGCCGCGCCCGAGGCCATGGCGGGTCGTGCACTATCTCAACCAGTTTTTCGGCCAGTTAGGCGGCGAAGACCACGCGCGCGCGGAGTTGCAGGTGAAGGAAGGTCCCGTGGGTCCGGGGCTGGCGCTGAGAGCGCAACTGGCGGGCGCCAGCGAAGTGGTGGCCACGCTCATCGGCGGCGACAATGCCATGGCGGAGGATTTGGAAACGCAGAGCGCCGCGGCGGCGGCGCTGGCGGAGCGCTACCGCCCCGACCTGCTCTTTGCCGGGCCGTGTTTTCTCGCCGGGCGCTACGGCATGGCCTGCGGCGCCGTCGCGAAAGCGGTGGGCGAGCGCCTGGGAATTCCCGCCGTGATCGGCATCGCGGAGCAGAATCCTGCCGTCGCGGTCTATCGCCGTTACGCGTTCATGGCGCCGGCGGGAACCTCCGCCGCCAAGACCCGGCAGGCCATTGCGGCGATGGTGGAAGTAGGGACAGCGCTGGCCGAAGGCGGCTGGCCGGAAGAGGGAAAGATTCTGCCGCGGGGCATTCGTGAGCTCGCCTTGGCCGAACGCTCCGGCGCCGCACGCGCTACCGACATGCTGGTGGAAGAACTCTCGGGCCGGGCGGTGGAAACGGAGCTGCCGCTGCCGCGCTTCGAGCGTGTGGACCCGGCGCCGGCGCTCGAAGACCTGAGCCGCGCGACCGTGGTGCTGGCGACGGAAGGCGGCCTGACGCCGCAGGGCAATCCCGACCAGATTGAGATGTCCATGGCCACCAAGTTCGGCTGCTACGCGCTCGAGGGGTTGGAACGGATGGACCCGGCGCTCTTCACCGTCGCGCACGGCGGCTACGACAACGCCGCGGCGCGCCAGGATCCCAACCGCCTGCTGCCCCTCGACGCGGCGCGGGAACTGGAAAAGCAAAAGGTGGTCGGCAAGGTGGCGGGAGTCTTTTACACGACCGCCGGCAACGCCACCTCGGTCGAAAACGCCACGCGCTTCGGCCGCTCGATCGCCGAGGATATCCGCAAGCGTTTCGCCGGGCAGGTGGGCGTGGTCTTTACCTCCACCTGAGGAACGGGCACTCGTTGCGGCGCAACGATCGTCAAGGAACTGGAGCGCGCGCACATTCCCGCGGTGCTCGTCTGCACGCTCACCAGCATCGCCGAATCGGTGGGCGCGAACCGCATCGTGCCGGCGCTGGGCATTCCCCATCCGCTCGGCGATCCCCGCCTGCCGGGCGATGAGGAGAAAAGGTTGCGCAAGGAGCGGCTCCTCGAGGCGGTGCGGAAGCTCGGCAAGGATTCGCTGTAGCGGCAGCAGCTGATTCGCCAAGGAAGGGAAGCGACATGGAAATCGAAATCAACAAGGACAATTACCAGCAGCAGGTGGTGGAGAATCCGCAACCCACGCTGGTGGACTTCTGGGGCCCGCTGTGCGCGCGCTGCCTGCAACTGATGCCTGCGGTGGAGGCGATCGTCGCCGATAGGGGAGAGCAGATGCGGCTGATCAAGATTGACGCTTCCAAGAACCGCCGGCTGTGTATGGGGTTGCGGCTGATGGGCCTGCCCGCCCTGCTGTTTTATCGCGACGGCAAAGAGTGGGGGCGCCTGGCGGGGAACGGCGTCACCCCCGACGACATCCGCGGGGCGGTGGAAAATCTCCTGGCCGGACGCGAGATCTCCTGATGGGCTCGAACCCTGTTATTCCGTCGTTTGCCTACCTGCTGGCGCACGCGCCGGAGCTGGTGCGCTACGGCTCGCGGCCTTTTCGCGAGATCGGCTCCCGTCCCGAGGCGTCGCAGGAAATCGCCGCGCACCTGCGCGGCTTCGAGAAGGCGCTCGCCTACGCGCCCAACCAGGTTTTCCTCGGACGCCTGAGTCCCGAGGAGTTGGCCGCCTGGCCCGAGCCCTGGTGGCAGCATCCCGTGGAAGACGCCTCGCGCGCCGCGCCCTTCGGGCCGTTTCTCGATCAAACGGAGCTCTACGCTTTTCTGAAGGCCGTGGATCAGTTCGACCTGGTCTGGTTCACGCCGGGGTTCACCGAGCGCCTGGCCGCGCGGCTGAAGGAGCATCCCTTGGCGCTTCCCGGGGATCTGGGGAACCTTGGTGCCGGACACAGCCGGGACGAGATCACGGAGAGGATGGTCCATGAGAATTCCCTTCCGCTCTTTGAGGAAGGCGAGCTGGTGGGGGCGATTCATCGCGCCCACGATGACGACGAGGCGCTGCAAGCCGGAGTGCTGCTCGAAAACCTGGCGGCCAAGGCCACGGGGACGGCGGCGGTGCGCGCGCTGCTCGAGCGCGCGGGGATCGATACCATGTAGGTGGATTAAGTCCACTCCTGTTCGGAACAAGCGGTGGGCGACCGCTACCAGCGCGGGGGAGGGAATCTGGCCAAGGCGGTGGCGGAAGCCTGCGGGCTGGTGAACGCGACGGGCAGCGACGTCAAGGCGTTCTGCGCCGCGCCCCTCTACGCGCTGGTGCACGCCGGGAGCCTGGTCGAGTCCGGCGTCTTCGAGCGCGTGGTGGTTTTCGGCGGCGGGTGCCAGAGCAAGCTGGGCATGAAGTTCGCCGGCCACCTCAAGCACCAGATGCCGATTCTCGAAGACGTGCTGGGCGCTATGGCTTTTCTGATCACTCGCGACGATGGCGTGAGCCCGGTGATGCGGCTGGACGCGGTGGGCAAGCACCGCGTCGGCGACGGCTCGAGCCAGCAGGAGATTTACACCTCGCTCGTCGTGCGCCCGCTCGAGAAGCTGGGGCTGAAGATGTCCGACGTGGACAAGATCGCGACCGAGCTTCACAACCCCGAGGTGACCGTTCCCCAGGGGAGCGGCAACGTGCCGCTGAACAACTACAAGCTCATCGCCGCCCTGGGGGTGATGCGCAAGGAGCTGAAGCGCGAAGAAATGGCGGGCTTCATCCAAGCGCGCGGCATGCCGGGTTTTGCCCCCACCCAGGGCCACATCCCGGCGGCCATGCCCTACTTCGGCCACGCCGCGCAAGCCATGGCGGCGGGACGGTTGAGCCGCGCGCTCTTCGTCGCCAAGGGCAGCATGTTCTTGGGGCGCATGTCGAGGCTGTCGGACGGCCTCAGTTTTCTGCTGGAGAAAAACCCTGCGGCGCAGACCGCACGGAGGTGAAGATGTTCGAAGGGAAAGTGTTCGTGGCTTTCGGTGAGCGCGACGGCGTGCCGGGCCCGGTGATCGCCGAGATCCTGAAGGCGGCTGGGCTGACGGTGGTCTATCAGGTCACCGAGTGCTTTGTCTGAACGGCCGCGGGAGCCATGGACGCGGAAAACCAGGCCCTCATGCAGCGCCTCACCGCCGAGCACGGTAACGACAAGCTGGTGGTGGTGCTGGGGGCTTCGGATCCGGAGGGGGTGGAAATCAGCGCCGAAACCCTCACCCTCGGCGATCCGAGTTTTGCCGGTCCGTTGGCGGGAGTCCCGTTGGGACTCCGTGTGTACCACATCCTGGAGCCGGAATTGAAGAAGCTGGTTCCCGAGGATCTCTATCAGGAAAAGCTCGGCATCTTCGAGCTGACTATTGACGGGGCGAAGATCAGCGAATCCCTGGCCAAGATTCGCGAGCAGGGAGCCGCCCAAAACTAAAGCGCCACCCGGCGGCCCTTCCGCCGGGTTTCGGGCCCCGCCTGCGCAGGAACACTTCCGGCGTTGTTTGAAGCTGCCGGGGGTGCCGCGGCAGGCCGCCCGGCTTGCCCTTCCTTCTTCAAGCCGACCACCCAAAATGACGATAAGCCCTTCGGACCGGAGGTCCTGGGGCGAAGAGCCCGAGGGTCTCTGGGCACGCCCCGGACGCAGCTGCATCCGGGATGGGTGTTGGGCGGAGGGTTTTGATAGGGAATGGAAGTGAATGAGCAAGCCGGGAACTCCCCTGAATCCAGGGCGTCTCGCAAATTTCTGGAGGGTGCGAACGATTCGGAACCGAGGCGCGAGCTGTGCGTGGCGGCCATTGATAATGGGCCGAGCATGCTCGATTTCTGTAAGGCCGTGCATGGGCAGATGGATGTTCATCTGCAATGTACCGCTGACCCTGCGCAGGGCTTGGGGCTTGCCGAAAGCTGCGATGCGGGCAAGATCAAGTACGCCCCCGCCTCACCGAATGAAATCGCGCCCTTCCGGAAAGTGTCTCAAATTAAAACACTGGGTCAGGTTTCGAACATTTCTCTGTTCAGCGCATCTCAGTCCGGAAATCGCCCCCCCTAACTAGTTGATTATGGGTGGGTTACAAGACGGCAAATTTCGACCACTTGGCGGCCTTCGTGCATTGTTGACGTGACGGAAATTGGCCTATGGGTGGGAACCAAATGGCAACAGAGCCTCACGCTCCGCAGATCCTCGTAGCCGAGGACGATCCTGTCTCGCGACACCTCGTCGATTCGTTTCTGAATAAATGGGGTTATGGAACCATTGTCACGACGAATGGCGTCGAGGCTTGGCAGGTCCTATCAGGCCCTGACAGTCCCCCCGTGGTCATCCTCGATTGGATGATGCCCGAAATGGACGGTTTGCAGGTGTGCCGCAGGATCCGCAGCACTCCTGCCACGGCGGCCAAATACGTCATCCTGCTCACGGCGCGGCACGGGCACGGTCATGCCGTCGAGGGGCTTCAAGCTGGGGCGGACGATTTTGTGACTAAACCCTTCGACTTGGACGAGCTGCGTGCACGCGTGCAGGTGGGCCTGCGCGTAGCGCAACTGCAGGCTGACTTGGCGGAACGGGTGAGTAAACTCGAGGAAGCCCTGGCCAAGGTGAAACAACTCCAAGGCCTGGTCCCCATCTGCTCCTATTGCAAGAAGATTCGCAATGACAGGAATTTCTGGCAGCAGGTTGAAAGCTACATCAGCGAGCACTCGGAAGCACAATTCAGCCACGGAATCTGTCCGGAATGCTTCAAGAAGGTTGCAGGCTACGAATTGGATGCCCAGCCTGTCCGCGTTGAGGAAAGGCTATGAGTCTGTTTCGGCTCGCTCCTGTTTTTCATGCTGGCCCTTGCGCCAACGTTCTTGCTGGGGCCGTGCTCGCGCCAGCGTGCATGGACCACGGTATGCTTGCGCTACTTTCCACTCCGAGCCTTGCCCCTCTGGGGTGGACGCACCCGGAAATCCTGGCTGTGCTGTTGGTGTCAGGCGTGATCGCGATTGGCGCGACCGTTTGGGCCTTGGCGCTGCGCAGGCGCCTTCAGGAGCACACGAGCATGCTCCACCTGCGCCTGCAGCGCCTCGCTGCCTTGGAGGAGAATTACCACGAACTGTTTGAGAACGCGAATGACATGGTGTTTACCTGCACGTTGAATGGGCGCTTCACATCCATGAATCGGACCGGAGAGAGAATTACCGGATATCCGCGCCCTGAAGTACTGGGGATGAAGTTGCAGGACTTGATTGCTCCTGAATTCTCCCTGCAGGCCGAGCAATTGCTCGAAGTAGGTGCCCGAACGGAGGGCGGGGAAACGGTCGAACTGGAAATCCGCACCCCGCAGGCAAGACGCGTGCCCGTGGAAATCAGCATCTGCGCCATGCTGAAGAACGGCCAAGCGGTGGAGTTGGAAGGCATCGCGCGGGACATTACACTGCGCAAACGGGCGGAAGAAGCGGCACGTGAGTCCGACCTGCGCTACAAGCGGCTTTTCGAGCGTAACCTCGCCGGTGTCTATCGATCCACCTCGGACGGTCGCATCCTGGATGCCAACGACGCTTGTGCACGCATTTTCGGCTTCGAGACCCGCCAAGAGCTCCTGGCCCAAGCTGCATTTGACCTCTATTTCCAGCCCTCCGAGCGCCAAAGATTCCTGGGAGTGCTGAAGGACCACGGAGTGCTCAACAACGCGGAATTCTGCATGCGTCGAGCGGATGGCCGCCCCGTGTGGGTTCTGGAAAACGCCAGCATAGTGGAAGGAAAAGGCGCAGTCCCCGACATCATCGAGGGGACGGTGATCGACATCACCGATCGCAAACGCGGCGATGAAGTGCTGAAGGAGAGTGAGGAGAAATACCGCCTGGTGGCCACAACCCTTCCCGATATGGTATGGGCCTCCGACGCTTTAGGGCGTACGACTTACATTAGTCCGAATGTCGAGAGGCTATACGGGTACACCTCCGACGAGATGTACGAGTTGGGAGTGGAGGTTTGGCCGGGCCGGATCCACCCCGACGATCGGCCAGAGGTCATCGAGGCTTACTCAGCGCTCTTCAGCCAGGAAAAGCCCTTCGACGTCGAGTACCGGCTTCAGCGGAAAGACGGCCAATGGATTTGGGTGCACGACCGGGCGGTGGAAACCTACGAGGCGTCCGGGGGGAAGTATACCACCGGGGTTGTTTCGGACATTACGGACCGTCGGCGTGTCGAAGACGCGTTGTGCGCTTCCGAGGAGCGCTACCGCACCCTGTTCGAGGGCGCGGCGGAAGGCATTCTGGTTGCCGACGCCGAAACCCAACAGTGCCGCTACGCCAACCCTGCCTTCTGCCGCATGCTCGGCTACTCCGCCGAGGAGCTCGCGCGGATGAGCGTTCCGGACCTCCACCCTGCGGAGGCGCGGGAACGCGTGAAGGCGGATTTTCAGGAGCACGTGGCGGGCCGGGAGCGGACTCGCACCGGCATGCCGTGCCGGCGCCGCGACGGCACGATCGTTCAGGTGGATATTTCCACCGCCCTGGTGACCATCGAGGGCCGGCCTTGTGCGGTGGGCTTCTTCAGCGACGTGACCGAGCGCATGCGCACCGAAGCGGCTTTGCGCAAGGCCGAGGAGCAGTTCCGGGTGCTTTTCAACAGCATCAACGACGCGGTTCTCGTGCTGGCGGTGGAGGAAGGCGACCTGCCGGGACGGTTCATCCAGGTGAACGAGGCGGCGTGCCAGCGCCTCGGTTATACCCAGGAAGAGTTGCTCACCATGGGTCCCCGGGAAATTGACGTCCCCGAAGACGCGGCGCGCCTGGGAGACGTGCTGAAGCGGATTGTGAGCGAGAAGCACCTGATGTTCGAGGTGACCCAGCTGGCGCGGGACGGCCGCAGGATTCCGACCGAGATCAACGCCCGCCTGGTGCAACTGGCCGACCAGCTGGTAATTCTGGCCCTGGCCCGCGACATTACGGAGCGCAAGCGCTTCGAGGCGGAGCTGCGCGAGGCCAAGGATGTCGCCGAGGTGGCGAACCGCGCCAAGTCGGAATTTCTGGCCAACATGAGCCACGAAATCCGCACTCCCATGAACGGCATTATCGGCATGACGGACCTGGCGCTCGACACTGACCTCAGTGCCGAGCAGCGCAGCTACCTGGGGATGGTCAAGGAGTCGGCGGACAGCCTGCTGACGCTCATCAACGACATCCTGGACTTCTCCAAGATCGAGGCGGGGAAGTTCAACCTCGACCTGGCGGAGTTCGAGCTGCGCGATCACCTGGCCAGCACCGTGCGCTTTCTGGCCCCGCGCGCCCAGCAGAAGGGGCTGGAGCTGGCGATGCAGGTTGACGACAACGTGCCCTACCACCTGGTCGGCGATCCCAGCCGCCTGCGCCAGATCTTCATCAACCTGCTGGGCAACGCTATCAAGTTCACCGAGCATGGGGAAGTGGTGGTGCGCGTACACCTCGCCGAGTTGCGCACACCTTTTTCTGATCCCGCCTCTGCCGCCGATTCGGTCCCCCAGGCGCTGCTGCGCTTTTCAGTCCAAGACACCGGCATCGGCGTTTCACTCGATAAGCAGCGCATGATCTTCGGAGCCTTTGAGCAAGGCGACAGCTCGACCACCCGCCGGTACGGAGGGACGGGTTTGGGGCTGGCCATCACCGCGCGCCTGGTGGAGATGATGGGAGGCCGGATCTGGGTGGAGAGCGAAGAGGGGCGGGGCAGCACGTTCACCTTCACGGCGCGGTTCGCGGTCGAACGGCAGGCGGCGCCGGCGCCGGCCGCCCAGCCCGTCAGCCTGCGGGGCATGGAGGTGCTGGTGGTGGACGACAACGCCACCAACCGCCGCATCCTGGAAGCCATGCTCGCGCACGCGCAGATGCGTCCCAGCCTGGCAGAGAGCGGGGAGGAGGGGCTGCGCATCCTGATGGAGCGTCAGCAGGCCGGGCGCCCCTTCCCGTTGCTGCTGGTGGACTCGCTGATGCCCGACATGGACGGCTTCATGCTCGCCCACAAGGTCAAGGAGAATCCCAAGCTGGCGGGGGCGATCATCATGATGCTGACCTCGGCCGGACAGCGCGGCGATGCGGCGCGTTGCCGCCAGTTGGGCATTGACGCCTACCTGATCAAGCCCATCCGCCAGTCCGAGCTGCTCAACGCCATCCTCACCACCCTGGGCCGCGCGGCGCGCGGCACCGGGCGCCCGCGGCTGGTGACCCGCCACACCCTGCGTGAAAAACGGCACAAGCTGCGCGTGCTGGTGGTCGAGGACAATACGGTGAACCAGGCTCTGGCCGTTCACCTGCTCGAAAAGCAAGGCCACGAGACCGTGGTGGCTGCCAGCGGCCGCCAGGCGCTGCAGGTTCTGGACGAAT
>JBJKQV010000362.1:0-13980 GCA_046704985.1 Terriglobia bacterium | reverse complement strand
GCCCAAGGCTCCCGGCGCCGTGTCAGACAAGCCGGTGAAAGGGATCATCTACACCGATTCCGAGATCCAGGAATTCAAGCGCCGCGGCCTGATGTGACCACGCGCGGCCGGCGCAGACATTGTCCCTTTATCCTCGGGCGAATGGCCCACTCGTTAGGTTAAGGGGGGGCGGGTTGCCCACACGTCGCCCGGTCCGCGATGTGTGCGATGATGGATCGAATCTACTCTGGACCAGGAGGGAAACTGAGATGCGGACTTTTACCATAATTCTGGCGGCCGTGCTGACGGCGGCCCTCACGGCCTGTCAACCCGCCGGCGGCGGCAAGACCTCCGCCTCCCAACCTGCCGCCGCTCCCGCCGGAGGGTTCACTTCCGGGCCCTGCGGCGGACTGACGGCCGCGGACGCGGCGGCGATCCTGCACATTCCGCCCGCGGACGTGCAGGCCCCGCGAATCACCAAGAACCCCGAAGTCGAAGGGGCACACAATTGCTCGTACCGCGATGCCAAGAACCTTTTCAAGTCCGTGGGTTTCCAGTTAGCGGTGGAGAAATCCGACGCGGCGGCGATGCATGACATGAACGTCGAGAAACAGAACTTTTCGACACTCGCTACCGTCGTCCCGTTGAAGAATCTCGGCGACGAGGCCCAGCGCTATGTCTGGCGCGGTGACGGCCCCGCCCCGCGCCTGCTGATGCGCAAGGGAAACGTCTGGCTGGACGTCATGCAGCCCGAAGACGAACCCTCCCAGACGAAGATCGCCGGAATCGTCCTGAAACACATCGTGAAAGCACAGTGAAGGCGCTCCAGCAAGTGTCGCAGACATCGCTCCTTGATGCCCGCCGCGGCGGGCAGGCAGGGCGCGGACGGGTGAGGGGGCGCAGGCCGCCGTGCGCGGCCGGCGGCGATCGGTTTAAAATGGCTGTCCTGAGAGGGATTTCGCATGAAAGCCGACCGTAGCTCGTGGCAGCAGTTTCACGATCAGGAGGCGGCGAGTTACGACGGGCTTTGCTACACGCAGAACACCGCGCAGGAAGTCGAATTCCTCATCGAGACTTTGCAGCTCGCCGCGGGCGCTTCCATCCTGGACGTGGGATGCGGGACGGGGCGGCACGCGATTGCCCTGGCCCGCCGCGGCTACCGGGTCACCGGCCTCGACCTTTCCGACGGCATGCTCGCCCGCGCGCGCGAGAAAGCTCAAGCCGCGCAGGTTGAAATCAACTGGATCCAGGGAGACGCCAGCCGTTTTGCCCTGGCGCGGGAGTTCGACGCAGTCATCTGCGTTTGTGAAGGTGCCTTTGGCCTGCTGGGCGGCGCGGACGACTCGATCGAGCAGCCCCTGGCCATTTTGCGCAACGTCAGCCGCTCACTCAAACCCGGCGGCCGGACGCTTTTCACCGTGCTCAGCGCCTTCAAGATGATTCGAGAACAGGCGCCCGCGGACGTCGAGCAAGGGCGGTTTGATCCCCTCACCATGACCACCAGCACGGAGCATTCGCCGGTGGAAGGCGCGCTGGCCATCCGCTTGCGCCTGCGCGGCTTCACACCTACTGAGCTGAAACTGCTTTTCCAGCTCGCCGGGTTGGAGGTGCTGCACGTGGGCGGAGGAACGGCGGGCGATTGGGGCTGGCGAGGCGTCCGCCTCGATGAATTCGAAATCATGGTCGTGGCGCAGAAGCCCGCGCCATAATCCGCCCGGCGGGGAAGAATCGATGGGATGAAAGGGGTTGATTTACCGCTTCGTAGGCTTAGGCCGCCGGGTCACCGGCGGGTCCGCCGCCGGTCGCGAGGCCCACGGGAATGCTGGAGCCCTGTGGGGCTGTCCATCCGGCCCTCGGCTCCTCGATCCTGGCTGGATTCTGAATCCCGCTTCCGACCACCGACCGCTCACCCCTGCCCTTAAGATTGCGGAGTCCTGAATTCCGGATCATAAAAATCGTTCACTTCATACGCTTCCACGGGGGGAGCGATGTCGACGCCGGCGGCGCGCTTCTGGGCTTTTTCCTCCCGGCGTGCCGCGCGCTTTTCGGCTTTCATGCGCGCCTTCTGCAGGCGCTTCACTTCTTTTTGGCGCTTCTGAAAAGTTGTGCGTTGTCGTCCTGCCATGCAAGCTCCTTTCCCTGTAGGGTGGTGGCGGCGCGAACTTCCCGCGGGACGTTCGGTCTGTGGCGTGGAGAAGTAGAACCGTACAGCTTCGGAAATTTGAGGCTGGATTCGGCGCGCTCCAAAGCCACTTGGCATTATCTCACACTTTCGGCCTCTGTGCGGATATTGCCCGTGCCGCCGGCTTCGTCGTCCTCATCTACCCCGGCCACCGCCGCGCCTTACTCCAGCCCTCTCCCCCACGAGGGGAGAGGGTGTCCGCCGGCCTTGCCTGCGGCAGGCCCGCCGCGGCGGGCAGGCAGGGCACGGACGGGTGAGGGGGCACCGGGCACCTCAATCCTGGATTCCCCCTCCTGCTCGCCACTTGCCACTGCTTTTTCCCCTTGACACCACGCCCTTTATGCCCGAAAGTATATTTATTCACTGGACGTATAATTATCCAGTGAGTCGGGGCTGCCTTGGGCGAGCTGAAAACCATCCTGGCCGGAAAGGCGCGCGGAGATGCGCGCACCCGGGTCGTGCGCGCCGCCGTCGCCGGCGCCACCGGCTACGCTGGGCGCGAACTGCTCGGCCTGCTGGCCCGCCATCCCGCCGCCCGCGTGGTTTCCCTGATGTCGTCGGGGCGCGGCGCCCGCTCACCCTTCGCCATCGAGCAGTCGCATCCGGCGCTGCGCGGCCTGGGGTTGCCCTCCTGCCGCCCGCTGGCCGTCGAGGAGCTCGACCCCGCCGCCTGCGACGTGGTTTTCCTGGCCACGCCCCACGAGGCGTCGCACGAGCTGGTTCCGGAGCTCTTGGCGCGCGGCCTGCGGGTGATTGATTTAAGCGGCGCCTTCCGCCTCGCGGCCGAGGCCTACCCGCGCTGGTACGGTTTTGAGCACACCGCCTCCGGGGCCCTGGCCGAGGCCGTTTACGGTTTGCCGGAATTGGTAGCCGATGCGATTCGCGCCGCGCGCCTGGTGGCTAATCCGGGCTGCTACGCAACCTCGGTGATTCTGGCCCTGGCGCCCCTGGCGCAGGCGGGCGCTTTGGACGTTGCCGCGGGCGTTGTCTGCGACTCGAAATCGGGCGCAAGCGGTGCCGGCCGGTCGCCCTCGGCCGCCCTGCAATTTGCGGAGGTAAACGAGAACCTGCGCGCCTACAAGCTTTTCAGCCACCGTCACGTGCCCGAAATGCTTCAGGCGCTGGGGCTCGAGGAGCGGCAGTTCACCTTCACGCCGCACCTGCTGCCCATCACGCGCGGCATTCTGAGCACCGTCTACGCGCGCCTGGCGCGCCGCGCAAACCTCGACGACCTGCTGGAGCTCTTCGTGGGCTTCTACGCGCGCTCGCCGCTGGTGCGGGTCTATCCCGCGGGCGAATTGCCGGAGATTCAGAGCGTCGCGCAGACGAATTTTGCCGACCTGGGGCTGGCGCTGGACTCGGCCGGCGAGCGCCTGATCGTGGTCTCGGCGCTCGACAACCTGGGCAAAGGCGCCGCCGGCCAGGCGGTCCAGAACATGAACCTGATGTTCGGCCTCGCAGAGGAGGCGGGACTGCGTTGAAGCTGGTGATCAAAATCGGCGGGCAGGCGGCGGAGACCCCGCAAGGACGCGCGCGGCTGGCGCGCCAGCTCGCCTCGCTCGCGCGCGCCGGGCACCGCGTGGCCGTGGTGCACGGCGGCGGATAGTTGCTGACCGAAACCCTGGCGCGCCTGGGCCTGGAGACGGAATTCCACCAGGGCCTGCGCGTCACCGGCGCCGCGACGCGCGACGTGGCGCTGATGGTGCTGGCGGGCGCGGTCAACAAGCAGTGGGTAGCAGCGCTAGCCGCCGCCGGCCAACCCGCCCTGGGCCTGACGGGCGGCGACGGCGGGCTGGCCACGGCGCGCAAGCTTTGGCTGGGCTCGAACGGCAGCCGGCGCGACCTGGGATTTGTCGGCCGCCCGCAGCGCATCAACCCCGCGGTATTGGAGATGGCCTGGCGGCGCGGATGGGTGCCGGTGGTAGCCACGCTTGCTCCCGGCCCGCGCGGCGAATTCTTCAACATCAACGCCGACGATTTTGCCGCCGCCCTCGCCCAGGCGCTGGGCGCCGACCGGCTGATCTATCTCACCGAGGCGGGGGGCGTCTGGGACGCCGAGCGGCGTCTGCTGCCGCGCCTTTCGACCGGCGAAATTCCCGCGCTCATCCGCCGCGGCGTGGTGCGCGACGGCATGATTCCCAAACTGCGCTCTTGCCTGCGCACCCTGCGCCGCCGGGTGGGCGAAATCGCCATCCTGCCGACCCAGGTGCCGGGCGGACTGCTGGCGGCGCTCGACGGGCGCGCCGCGGCGGGCACCAGGATTGTGAAAAGCTGATGGACTACCCACAGATTGTCGAACTCGAAAAGCGCGTGCTCATCCACACCTACGAGCGCCTGCCCATCTTCGCCGTGCGCGGCGAGGGCTGCTACCTTTACGACGCGGCGGGGAAGAAGTATCTGGATTTTCTCGGCGGCCTGGCGGTCAACTCCTTCGGCTACGCGCACCCGGAATTGCTCGCCGTGCTGCGCGACAGCTCGGAAACCCTGCTGCACGTCTCGAACCTGATTTACCACCCCTACCAGGGCCCCTTGGCTGAGAAGCTGGCGCGCCTGACGGGGCTCGACCGGGTGTTCTTCGCCAACACGGGCACGGAAGCGGTCGAGGGCGCGCTGAAGCTGGCGCGCGCCTACGCGCGCAAGCACCACCCCGCCGAGCCCTTCGAGCGTTTTGAAATCCTGGCCGTCGAAAATTCCTTCCACGGCCGCACCTTGGGGGCGGTTTCCGCCACCTGGCCGGAGAAATACCGCAAGCCCTTCGAGCCCCTGGTGCCCGGGATCGGTTTTGTCCGCCAGAACGACGCGGCGGACCTGCGCGCCAGATTCAACGCGCGCACCGCGGCGGTGATTCTGGAGCCCGTGCAGGGCGAAGGCGGCGTGGTGCCGCTCAGTGAGGAATTCCTCAAGACCGCGCAGGAGCTCTGCCGCGCCCACGACGCGCTGCTCATCGCCGACGAAATCCAGTGCGGCCTGGGGCGCACGGGAAACTATTTCGCTTATCAGAAATACGGCCTCGAGCCCGACGTGGTGCTCATTGCCAAGCCCCTGGCGGCGGGGTTGCCGCTGGCGGCGCTGGCGGCGCGCGACGCGGCGGCGCAGGCTTTTGCGCCCGGGATGCACGGCACCACCTTCGGCGGCGGCCCGCTGCAATGCCGCCTGGCGCTCAAGGTTCTGGAACTGCTGGAGCGCCCCGGCTTCCTTGCCCAGGTGCGCGAGACGGGAGAGTACTTCCGCGCCCAGCTCGAAGCCTTGCAGCGCCGCTTCCCGGTCATCACTCAGGTGCGCGGCGACGGGCTGATGATGGCGGCGGTGCTGGAGGTGCCGGGCAAGGATCTGGTACGCCGGGCGCTGGAAGCCGGCCTGCTGATGAACTGCACGCAGGAAAAAGTTCTGCGCTTCCTGCCGCCCTTGATCCTCGAAAAGCGGCACGTGGACGAAGCCGCAGGCATTCTGGAAAATTTGCTGGGGGCGGTCAGCCGCCCCGAACCCCCCCGCGAGGTGCACGCATGAGCGCAACCGTAACCACTCTGAAAGAGCTCGACCGGCTGAGCACGCCCGACCTGATTTCCTGCGGCCCCCTGAGCCGCGGCGATGTGGACCTGATCTTCTCGCTCGCCGGGCGGGTCAAGGCGCGCCCGCGCGCTTACGCCAAGGCGCTGGAAGGCAAGCAGCTGGCGATGATTTTTGAGAAGCCCTCGCTGCGCACGCGCGTCACCTTCGAGGTGGGCATGACCTCGCTGGGCGGCCACGCGCTGTATCTCGACCAGTCGAAATCGCGCCTGGGCGAGCGCGAGGCCATCCGCGACGTGGCGCGCAACCTGGAGCGCTGGGTGGACGGCATCGTGGCGCGTACCTTCTCGCACTCCGCCGTCGAGGAGTTGGCGCAGTACGCCTCCATCCCGGTCATCAACGCCCTTACCGACCTGACCCATCCCTGCCAGGCGCTGGGCGACTACTTCACGCTCACGGAGAAGTTCGGCGAGCTGAAGGGCGCCAAACTGGCTTACGTGGGCGACGGCAACAACGTTTGCCACTCGCTGATGACCGTGGGCGCGAAGCTGGGCGTTTCGGTGGCGGTGGCAACGCCCGCGGGCTTTGAGCCGCGGCCGGAAATCGTCGCCGAGGCGCAGGCGGCGGGCGCGAGCACGGGCGCTACCATCTCGCTCGTCCACGATCCGCTGGAGGCGGTGGCAGGCGCGCAGGCGGTCTATACCGACGTCTGGGCGAGCATGGGGCAGGAATACGCCGCCCACCTGCGCTCCCAGGTCTTTGCCTCTTACCGGGTCACCGCCGAGCTGATGGCCGCGGCCCCCGGCGCGGTCTTCATGCACTGCCTGCCCGCCCACCGCGGCCAGGAAGTCACCGACGAGGTGATTGACGCCCCCAGTTCCGTGGTTTTCGACCAGGCGGAAAACCGCCTGCACGTGCAGAAGGCGCTGATGATGCTGTTGATGGAAAACGGCCGCGCCTCGTGAGGTTGCCCATGACTAAAATCCGCCCCGCCCGGCCCGGCGACGTGCCCGCGCTCTTCGACCTGATCAACCACTTTGCGCGCGAGCGCCTGCTCCTGCCCCGTACCCTCACCGACCTCTACGAGCACTTCCGCGAGTTCGTAGTGGCGGAAGCCGGCGGGCGCGTGGAGGGCTGTGGCGCGCTGAAGTTCTACAGCCAGGAACTGGCGGAGATTCGCTCGCTGTGCGTGGCTCCCGGCACCAGCCGGCGCGGCGTGGGGCGCGCCCTGGTCGAGCGCCTGCTTACCGAGGCGCACAAGGCGGGCCTCGAATCGGTTTTCGCCCTCACCTTGGCGCCGCAATTCTTTACTCACCTCGGTTTCCACCTGCGTACGCGCGAGCAGGTGCCCATGAAGATCTGGCGCGATTGCCTCGCCTGCCCCAAGGCCGCCGCCTGCGACGAGCAGATGATGATCCTGGAACTCGCCGACTGGCGGGCCCGCCGTCCCGCGCGCGCTGCACGCACCGCCGCGCCTTCACCGGCTGCCCTGGCCGGGTAGCTTTTCGAGAAGATCTTCACGCCAAGGCGCCAAGGCGCGGAGGCGCAAAAGCATCAGGGTGCTGGGGCTCACGACGTCTGGGTCCTTCTTTCATTGCGCCCCTTGGCGTCTTAGCGCCTTGGCGTGAGGATGTTTTTTCCCAACCTTCGGCCCGGTTGACGTTTCACCGCGAATGCCGCATGGTGGTTGAGGGCATCATCGAAAGGGCAGACCCGGCGGCTTTGCGGCACTCCGGGACCGAACACTTTGGGGCTGACCAGGACATTCCACCGCCGGTGCGCGCCGGGCGCCCTGGCGCTCGTCGTGGCGCTGGCGGCGCTCAGCACGGGCTGCGGAGGCGGCGCGGCGTCCGCTTCCAGCACCTCCTCGAGTTCCTCTTCTTCCACTCCCGTCTGCACCGCGCCCGCCTACGATTCCTCGCCGCCCTTCGCCGTCACAGAGCAGCACGTCTTCGTGGTGGTGCTGGAGAATCACAGCTTCGAGACCGTCTTCAACAATTCCTCCATGCCCTACCTGAACGGCCTGGCGCACCAGTACGCGTACGCCTCGGGCTATTACGCCGACGCGCACCCGTCGCTGCCCAACTACTTCGCGCTCACCCTCGGGCAGACGCTGGTCACGAACGACACCTTCACCTCCACCGTCACCGACGACAACATTGTGCGCGAGCTTCTGCTGGCGGGAAAAACCTGGAAGGAATATTCCGAAGGTTTGCCCTCCGCCGGCTACGACGGCGGCGACACGGGGAATTACGTTCAGCACCACAATCCCCTTTCGTATTTTTCCGACGTGCGCGACGACTCCACGGAAGTTCAGAACCTGGTGCCCTTCACCCAGCTGGCCGTTGACCTCTCTAACCACCGTCTGCCCAACTACGGGTTCATCGTTCCCGACGTGACCCACGACGGCCATTCCTGCCTTTCCAGCCAGCCCGGCTGCACCGACAACCAGAAACTCGCCGCTAGCGACGCGTGGCTCAAGCAGAACATCGCGCCGCTCATCACGAGCTCCGACCTCAGCGCCGCGGGGTCCGGGGTGGTCATCATCGTCTACGACGAGTCGGCCGACACCGACACCCGCCGCGGCGGCGGGCGCGTGCTGTGGGTGGTGGCGGGCGCCGATGTGCGCAAGGGCTACGTTTCCAATGTCTGCTACCGGCACGAGGATACGCTGCGCTTCATGGCCAAGGCGCTGGGCCTGAGCAGCGCACTCGCCGGCGCCTCGACGGCCGCCGACATGCGCGAGTTCCTGAACGGCAATTGACCTGCGTGGCAGCGGCCGCGGCAAGCCCGCGAGGAAAAAGACCCACGCCAGGGAGTCTCGGCGCCCGGAGCGCCCACACGGCGCACGCTTTCGGGTATGATGAAAGTGAGGGCGCCTGGCGCCGCGGTCGAGCCGCGCGCGGCGCGGAGAGGGTTTGAGAATCCTGGCCATCGATTATGGAACCCGGCGCATGGGCCTGGCGGTTTCCGACGCCCTGGGCCTGACGGCGCAGGGGCTGAAGACCTTGGAGCGCACGCGCACCGCAGACGACCTGCGGCGCCTCGCCGCGCTCGCCGAGGAATACGAGGCCGAGCTGGTGCTGGTGGGCCACCCGCTCAGCGCGCGCGGCACCGCGACCGCCATGTCGGAGCGCGTGGAGGGCTTTGCCGCCAAGCTGCGCCGCCTGGTCCGCTGCCCGGTGGAGCTGGCTGACGAGCGCTTGACCAGCGCCCAGGCCGAGCGCGTGCTGAGGGAGGCGGGGCTGAGCGTCGCCAAACGCCGCGCCGCCCGCGACCGCCTGGCCGCCGTCCTGCTGCTCGAAACCTTCCTCGACCGCCGCGCCGCCGAGCGCGCGCGCGAGGCTTCCCGGGAGAACTCATGAAGCGCTTGGGGCTCGCCGCGGCGCTCGCCCTCGCCGCCGCCGTGCTGATCTTCGCCGCCTGGCTGCTGCACGGGCTCTACCATTCCTATCAGGGCTACTCGGGAAGCGTCACGGTGAACATCCCGATGGGCACCTCGGCACAGCAGGCGGCGCGCAAGCTCGTCGCCCGCGGCGTGCTCGAGGGGCGCTGGCCGTTCCTCATCCGCTACGCCGCCGGGCGCTGGCGCCACTCGCTGCAAGCCGGCGAATATGTGTTTGACCGCCCGCTCAGCCCCGCGCAGGTCTACACCAAGATGATTCTGGGCGAGGTGAAGCTGGTCACGGTGCTCATCCCGGAAGGCTCCGACCGCTTCGACATCGCGCGCATCCTGCAGCGCGACCTGGGCATGGACCCCGCCGCGTTTTTGCGCGCGACGGAGGTGACGGGCCTCATCAGCGACCTCGACCCGAAAGCGCCCACGCTGGAAGGTTATCTCTACCCGGACACCTACCGCTTCGGCCGCCAGGTGACTCCCACGCGCGTGGTCCAGACGCTGGTGGACCGCTTCCGCCAGGTGCTGGCCACCAAGTTTGCACCGGAGATGGCCGCTTCACCCGAGAGCCTGCACGAGGTCGTCACCCTCGCCTCGCTGGTCGAGAAGGAGACGCCCGACCCCGCCGAGCGCCCGCTCATCGCCGGCGTCTTTGCCAAGCGGCTGGAGAAACATTTGCCGCTCGCCTGCGACCCTACGGTGATTTACGCCGCGCGCCTCAACCCCTCGCTGGTACGGCGCATTCCTCCTCCCATCACCGAGAGCGATCTGAAGATCGATTCGCCGTACAACACTTACCTGCACGCGGGCCTGCCGCCCGGTCCCATCGCCAATCCCGGGGCCGCCTCGCTGCGCGCGGCGTTTCATCCCGCCGCGAGCGACTATCTCTACTTCGTCAGCAACAACCACGGCGGGCATGTTTTTGCCAGGACCCTTGCGCAACACCTCCAAAACGTGGCACGATATCGGCAGCAAGTGGCGGCCGAGCGTCGTCATAACTCACGTCCAACGAATTTTTCGAAGACGCGGTCTTCAAAAAAATATCGGGGAGGCTATGGCGCAAAACAAAAACCATCACCACGCATCCAACGGCAAAAGCCAAAAGCGAATCATCCTGGACTATAAGAAAGATCACAGCCTCGAGCGCGTGGGGGCACGCGAAATCCGGGCCATCGAAGCCGAACTCCGCCGCCACTTGAAGGGCGACCGCGAGGTTTCCTTTGCTTACGTCGCCCAGGTGCTGCGCCAGTCGGGCGTGCGCGTGGACGTGGACGACCCCTTCGTCGACCCCTGGATGGATGAACCCTACGCCCGGCGCCTGACGGGAGTGCTCAAGTTCGGCGACCTGGACGAAACCGAGGCTTCGCTGCGCCGCCTGGACGCGCTCTTTCAGGAATACCGCGCCTCCACGGACCGCACGGGCGCCAGCCTGGTGCGCAAGCTTATCATCCAGGGACGCGAGCGCGCCGAAAGCCTGGCCTCCAATCCGCGCGTCAACGCCGCCAAACGCCGCGAGAAAGACGAAATCGCCCTCTGGTTCCGCGTCTGGCTGGACGTTTCCGACCTCTTTTTCGACTGGCTGGAACTGCGCAAGCAGTCGCCCGAATACCAGCGCCTGACGGGTCCTACGAACGGACACGCCAAATCGGCCCAAGCCTAGCGCGGGGCTTGCCTGCCGCAGGCAGGCTTTGGGTCGGCAGAACTGTAGCGCTGGGCTTTAGCCCAGCAATGGATTGCCTCTTCCCGCCACGGCGCTGCCCTACGGCTCCTGCTAACTCAGCCCTTATATTTCCCACGCGCTTCCGTTAGAATGTCGTCGTGTCGGCACGCGACCATCTGATTGTGGCTCTGGACGTTCCCACCGCCGAGGCGGGGGTGCGCGTGGCGGAATCGCTGCGCGAGCGCGCCGCCACCTTCAAGGTGGGCGCGGAGGTTTTTTCTGCCGAAGGCCCGCTGCTGGCGCGCCACCTGGCGCTGAGCGGCTTGCAGGTTTTTCTCGACCTGAAGTTCCACGACATTCCCAACACCGTGCGCGGTGCGACGCGTGAAGCCGCCGCGTGCGGCGTGCGCATGCTCGACGTCCATGCCGCCGGCGGGCGCAAGATGCTGGAAGCGGCTCTGGAAGGCGCGCGCGAAGGCGCCGAGCACGCCGGCCATGCGCGCCCGCTGGTGCTGGCGGTGACCGTGCTGACCAGCCTCACCCACGCCGACCTGGAAGAATTGGGCGTGCGCGACGGCCCGGAAGCCACCGTCGAGCGCTGGGCGCGGCTCGCGCAGTCGGCGGGGCTGGACGGCGTAGTGGCGTCGGCGCGCGAAATCGCCATCATCCGCCGCGCCTGCGGCCCGCGCTTCGTCATCGTCACCCCGGGCATTCGCCTGCCCGCCGCCGCTTCCAACGATCAGGCACGCACCGCGACTCCCGCCGCGGCGCTCCATGCGGGCGCGGACTATCTCGTCGTCGGCCGGCCCATCACTCGCGCTCCCGACCCGCTTGCCGCCGCACAGGCTTTCCTCAGCGAGATGGAAAAAGGTCTGGCCGCGCGCGCCGCGCAGGTTGCAAACCCGTGACCGAACGCGAAGTCCTGGACATCTTCCGTGAGTACGGCGCACTGTTGGAGGGGCACTTCGTTCTCTCTTCCGGCCTGCACAGCGACCGTTACATCCAGTGCGCGCGGGTGCTGGAACATCCGCGCGTAGCGGAGCGATTGGGCGCGGCGCTGGCGGAAAAGTTCCGCACCACGGGCGGCACGGCCGTGATTGCCCCGGCGCTGGGAGGAATTCTGGTAGCGCACGAAGTGGCGCGCGCCCTGGGCGTGCGCGCCCTGTTTACCGAGCGGCAGGAAGGCGCGATGACGCTGCGGCGGGGTTTTGAGCTCGCGCCCGCCGAGCCGGTGCTGGTGGTCGAGGACGTCATCACCACGGGGCTTTCGACGCGCGAGACCATCGCCTGCGTCGAGCACGCGGGCGGGCGAGTGCTCGCCGCCGGGTCGCTGGTGGACCGCAGCGGCGGCAGCGCCCAGCTGGCCGATTCCTCCGGCGCGCCGCTGCGCCGCGCCTCACTTGCCACCCTGCGCGTGGAAAATTATTCCCCCGACGCTTGCCCGCTCTGCCGCTCCGGTCTTCCCGCCATCAAGCCCGGCAGCCGCACCAAGCCCCGCGCGTAGCTCTGCTGTAGCGCCGCTCTGCGAGCGGCGCCGCCGGTCATAGACCGGCGCTACAGGACTGCGCCGCTCCGGTAGACGATCCTGCCTTCGATGATGGTGGCGGTCACTTGCCCGCGCAGTTTCCAACCGTCAAAAGGCGTGTTGCGGCTTTTGGAGCGCCCTTCGGCGGCGCGGTAGGTCCACTCGCGCGCCGGGTCGAAGACGGTGAGGTCGGCGGTCGCGCCCGCGGCGAGGCTGCCGAGCGGCCGGTGGATGATGTGGGCAGGGTTGGAGCTCATCAGAACGACCAGGTGGGCGAGCGAGATGAGCCCGGTGTGCACCAGGCGGGTGAGCGCCAGCGCCAGCGCAGTTTCAAAGCCGATGATGCCGAAGGGCGCTTCGGCGAGCGGCCGCGCCTTCAGGTGCGCGGCGTGGGGAGCGTGGTCGGTAGCCAGCGCGTCCACGGTGCCGTCGCCGATGCCGGCGAGCAAAGCGCGCAGGTCCGCGGCGCCGGCCAGCGGCGGATTCATCTTCGCCGCCGTGCCGTACTCGCTGACCGCTTCGTCGGTCAGCGAAAAGTGGTGCGGCGTCACCTCGCCGGTGACGCGCAGCCCGCGGCGCTTGGCGCGCCCCACTTGCTCGCTCGCTCCCGCGGTCGAAAGGTGCTGGAGGTGCACGTGCCCGCCGCTGGCTTCCGCGGCGCGCACGTCGCGCTCCACGCATTCCTCTTCCGAGCGATTGGGAATGCCGCGCGCCTCCAATCGCCCGGCCGTCGCGCCTTCGTGCATGCACCCGCCGGCGCTGAGCGCGGGCGTCTCACAATGATCGCCGACCGGAACGCCCAGGGCTCCGGCGCGCTCGAGCGCCCGGCGCATCAGTTCCTCGGTCTTGACCGGACGGCCGTCGTCGGAGAATCCCACCGCGCCCGCCTCCACCAGGGCTTCGAAATCCGTCAGCGTCTCGCCCCGGCTTCCCGCCGAAACGGCGGCGATGGGGAAGACGCGCGCCAGGCCCAGCGCCTTCGTCCGCTCGATGAGCGCGCGCACCTGTTCAGCATGGTCGGTAACCGGCCGCGTGTTGGGCATGGCGCAGACAGCGGTGAAGCCGCCCGCGACCGCCGCCGCCAGGCCGGTTTCCAGGGTTTCCGATTCCTCGCCGCCCGGCACGCGCAGGTGGCAATGCAAGTCTACCAACCCCGGCGCCACCACCTGGCCGCGCGCGTCCAGAACTTCGCCGGCGGCGTGCTCGATGCGCGGGGCGATGCGCTGGATGATTCCGCCCTCGACGAGCACGTCCAGCCGGCCGTCCAGCTTGTCTTCCGGCGACAGCACCCGCCCGCCTTGGATGAGCAGCGATTTCATGCCTGGCGAGAAAGTATAACACTGCTGAAGAAAGGCGACGGAGGCGCCGAGAACCGCCCAGCAGCGCACAGCACCACGCCCAAGGGGTTGACATTCTACATCCTAGGATGTAGAGTGCCTACTGCCATGACGATTTCCAAGAAGCCTTACCAGAACCGCATCGAATTGTTGCAAGGCACGCTCGACCTGCTGATTCTCCAGACCCTCGTGTGGGGCCCGCAGCACGGCTACGCCATCAGCCAGTTGATTCGCGGGCGCTCGGGTGAAGTCTTGCAGGTTGAGACCGGATCGCTCTACCCGGCGCTGCACCGCCTGGCGCGCCGGGGTTGGATCGCTTCGGAGTGGAAGCTGACCGAGTGCCGCCAGCGCGCCCGGTTCTATCGCCTCACCGCGGCGGGCAGAAAGCAATTG
>JBJKQV010000361.1:0-15351 GCA_046704985.1 Terriglobia bacterium | reverse complement strand
ATGTGAATCACAAAGCGCTCGTTGCGCAGCGTCACCACCGCGTCCTCATCCACCTCTTCGTGGCTGAGGCGGCGAAGAAGTTTTTCCAGCGTGCTCTCGACGCGGCGCTTCATGTCTTCGATGGCGCGGCGCAGGCGGGCGAGCTCCGGGCTGGCGGAGGAATCCACGCTCCCGTCAGGAAGGATCTTGCCGTCCAGCTCGGCGAGCAGGGCGCGGAAGTCGGCGAAGCCGCGCACCAGCTCGTCGAGGCGGACTTGCGGGGTATCGCGGAACATTCCCCTCAGGTCGCGCGCGAAGCGGGCGACGTCGAGCAGCAGCAGGATCTCCCGCGGCGCCAGCACCGTGCCCTCGACGGCCAGCTCTTCGAGCAGCGGGCGCGGGTCCTGCAACGCGGCCAGTCCGGGGCGCGAGCTCTCGCGCAAATATTCCCGCGCTTCGCCGGCACGCTCCAAATCGCCGCGGATCATTCCCAGGTTCACACCCGGCTCCAGGCGGTCGACGAGCGGCGCGGCGAGGGGCGCGGTCAGGTAGCCGCGCACCAGCTCCACCACGGCGCGAAACTCCAGCGCCTGCTCCGCAAACGCGCGGGCGGGCTCAGCGGGCTGCAATGGGAAATCGTCGGACATGTTCAAGCGAAGCCGCGGCGGCTACTCGGGAAACTCCTTATAGTGCTCGCGGGCGTGGACGCGGTCGTGATCCTCCAGCGGTTCCAGGTGGCTGATCACTTCCGCGCGCGTGCCCACGGTCTGTTCGACCTTCTCCTCGATCCGGGTCGCCAGGCGGTGCGCTGCGTCGAGGGTGATACCTTTGGGAAAGAGCAAATGAAACTCCACCCAAACGGTCTGGCCGGCGTTGCGGTGGCGCAGGCCGTGGTACTCGACGTGGGGGCCGGCCGTCATCTCGTCGAGCACGGCGCTGATGCGGCGGTCGAGCTCGCGGTCCACCTCGTCCATCAGTCCGCCCACCGAGCGGCGGATGAGGTTGCCGCCCGTCCAGAGGATGTTCAGGGCGACGAAGATGGCGAAGATGGGATCGAAGGGCAGCCAGCCGGTCAGCAGGGTTAGCGACAGGCCCACGATCACGCCCAGGCTGGTCCAGCAATCGGTGAGCACGTGCTTGCCGTTGGCTTCCAGGATGAGCGAGCCGCGCTTTTTCCCCGCCCAGACCAGATAGGCGCCCAGCGCGCCGTTGATGAGCCCGGCGATCAGCACCAGGATGGTCCCCAGGCCCAGGTTCTGCAGTTGCAGCCCCTCCACCCACTTGTAGATGGAGACGGCGATGATGTAGAGGGCCGCCAGCACGATCATGGCGCCCTCAAAGCCCGCGGAGAAAAAAGCGATCTTGTCGTGGCCGTAAAGATGGCTGCGGTCGGGAGGCTTGAGGCTCAGCCAGAGGCTGTAGGCGGCAAAGGAGACCGCCACCACGTGCACCACCGATTCCGCGGCGTCGGAAAGGATGGCGGCCGAGCCGGTGATCCAGTAGGCGAACACCTTGGTGGCGAGCATGAAGACGCCCACCGCCAGCGACAAGCGCATGGGAAACTTCAACAGGGCGGCTTCTTTTTCGCTGACGGTGCGCGCCGGAATCATCGCGCCTCTTCGCGAGCGCCCTCCGCGCCGGCGGCACGGAAGTGCTCCCTCAGGATCTCGGCGGCCCGGCGGACGTCGTGGACGGGGGTCACGATTTCCATGGCGCGCGCGCGGCGCTCGAAGGGCCCCGCGGCCACGCCCAGCGCCTGCTCCTGGCCCAGGCAATCGAGCACCGGCTGCCAGTACGGAACCCGCACCAGCAAAGGCCGCCGCCCGCCCACAGTCTTGGAGAGGGTGCTCTTGTTCATCATCTCCCAGACCAGCGAGAGCTCCGTGAGCGTCCCCGTGCCGCCGGGGAGCACCACGTAGGCGTCGCCGCGGCGGATGAGGGTGGTGAGGCGTTCCATGAACGACGGGGTGCGGACTTCTTCCACCACCCAGCGGTTGGCCGGCGACGGCCAGATGGTGCAGGTGATGCCGAGGGTGTGCCCGCCCGCCTCGCGCGCCCCGCGCGAGCAGGCTTCCATCAGCCCTGCGTAGCCGCCGCTCGCCACTGCCAGGCCGGCTTCCGCAAGCAGACGCCCCAGCTTGCGCGCCTCCGCGTAAGCGGGGGTCGTTTCATCGGGCAGCGAACTGCCGAAAATCGTGACTGTCTTCATGCATCGTTACCGGGGACCGAAAAGGCAAAACACTCTCATGCCAAGGCGCTAAGGCGCCAAGCAAACACTGTCAAGTAGGCGTGGGTGTTCATCTTCTGCGCCTTTACGCCTTAGCCTTTGCGCCTTTCCTTCTGCGCGCCGTGGCGCCTCTGCGTCTTGGCGTGAGCCTTTCAAGTTTCCGTGGGCATTCTTCCCTACCGGCGGCGGCGCGCGCGGCCTCCGTAGGTGCGGTAAATCGCCTCGGCGATGGCGTCCACCACCTTGATGCCCTGGGAAGACTTCATGGGATGGGCGTTGCCCATGATGGAGAACGCCAAGCGGCGGCCGTCCGGCAAGTCCATATAGCCCGACAGCGTGTTGACGTGCTCGATGGAGCCGGTCTTGGCGTGCACGCGCCCCTTGAGCGGCGAGTTCACAAAGCGGTGGGCGAGCGTTCCATCCTCTCCCGCCACGGGCAGCGAATTGTAATAGACCTTGAAGTGCGGCGCGTGGGCCATGTAGACGAGCAGGCGCACGACCGCATCAGGAGTCACCAGCGCCTGGCGCGACAGCCCACAGCCGTCGGTGAAGAACGTCTCGTCGGGCAACAGGCCCACCTGGTCCGTAAACTCGCGCAGCACCCGCAAGCCCACCGTCAGGCTGCCGTAGCCCTTCAGCACGTGCGCCATGGTGCGTAGAAGCATTTCGGCGTGCAGGTTCTGGCTCACCTTGTTGATCACCGTGATGTCGTCGGCCAAGGGCAGCGACTTGTGCACGGCCAGGACCACGCGCGGCGGCCCGGAATCGAAGGGGTCGGCCATGCCCGCGGCTTCCAGGCGCGTGGTATCGAGCACGCGCACCCCGCCGTCCACTTTCACCCCTGCGTCTTCGAGCGCCTGGCGAAAGAGCCGCCCAGCGACCAGCGGCGGGTTGTGAATAGAGTCGCTGTCTTCCTCGGGCCCCGTGCCCTCGGGGATCTGTCCCCACACGTCCATCTCCAGCGACCCCGGCTGGCGCTCGACGAAAACCTGCTCGGTCTGGTAGGCCGGCACGGTAACGAGGCGGTTGACGAGCCGGTAGTAGTCGGCCACGGGCGTGAGTGAGACCAGCGCCGGGCGGCCGGGGTCGGGACCCGGCGCCACGTGCAGGACCAGGGAGTTGTCGTTGAAGGCCAGGGCGGTGACGGGCGCGCCGTAACCCCACTGCAAATCGTCTTCCGACCAGGACTGGGGGTGGGGCTCAAAAATGTAATAGCGGTCGTCGGCAAGCACGTCGCCGGTCACCTCGCGAACGCCGGCGGCTTTCACCTTGGCCGCCAGCTCGCGCAGCGCGGCGTCGGCGCGCCCGCGGTGCCCCTCGCCATACTGGTAGGGCAGGACGCGGTCGCTGAGGTTGGGATCGCCGCGCCCCACCAGATAGAGGTCGCCCACCTGCCCGGCGGCGTTGGGCTTCTGCAAGCTCTCGGCCGTGGTGCGATAAACGAAATCCGGCCCCAGGCTCTCCAGCGCCGCGGCGGTGGTAAATAGCTTCATGTTGGAAGCGGGCTGAAAGAAGTGCTCGCCGTTGCGCTTGTAGACGATCTGGCCGCGCGGCAGGCGCGCTACCACCACCGCCCAAAAGCCGCGCTGCGCTTCGCTCGAGCGCAGGATAGCGTCGACGCGCCGCGTCAGGATGGAGCGGGCGGGCGCCCGGGCAGGGGTGCGCGCGGCGGCGGGCATGGCGGCGGCCCAGACCAGCAGCAGGGCCACTCCCCAGAGCCGCAACGGCAGGCGGCGATGGCGACGTAGAAATCTCACGGAAACTCAACCGGCGCGCGGCTTGGAGGGCTTCTTCGGACAGCCCAGCAGGCGCGCCACGTCCTTGGCGAAATAAGTGAGAATGAGGTCGGCTCCGGCGCGGCGAATGGAGGTGAGCGACTCGAGAATCAGCCGGTCGCGGTCCACCCAGCCGGCGCGCGCCGCCGCCTCGATGAGTGAATACTCGCCGCTTACCTGGTAAGCGGCCAGGGGCACGTCGAACTGCTGGCGCGCCAGGGCGATGATATCCAGGTAAGGGAGGGCGGGCTTGACCATCACTATGTCGGCGCCCTCCTCGATGTCCAGAGCGATTTCCCGCAGCGCCTCGCGCTGGTTGGCGGGGTCCATCTGGTAGGACTTGCGGTCGCCGAACTTGGGCGCCGAGTCCGCCGCCTCGCGGAAGGGCCCGTAGAACGCCGAGGCGTACTTGGCGGAATAGGCAAGGATGGGGGTGTGGGTGAAGCCGCGCTTGTCGAGCTCGGTGCGGATGCGTCCCACACGCCCGTCCATCATGTCGGACGGCGCCACCACGTCGGCGCCCGCCTCCACCTGCGTCACCGCGGTGCGCGCCAGCAGTTCCAGGGTGGGATCGTTCTCAATCTCTCCGTCCTTGACCAGCCCGCAGTGCCCGTGGCTGGTGTACTCGTCCAAGCAGACGTCACAGATAACCAGCAGATGCGGAATGGCTTTTTTGACGGCGCGCACGGCGCGCTGCACGATGCCTTCCGGGTCGTAGGCACCCGAGCCCACCTCGTCCTTCTTTTCCGGGATGCCGAACAGGATCACGCCGGGAATGCCCATCTCGGCGACGGCGCGGCACTCCTCCACCAGCCGGTCCACCGACCAGCGGTAGTTGCCGGGCATGGAAGGAATCTCGTTCTTGACCTTGGAACCCGGGCAGACGAAGAGGGGATAGATGAGCGAGGTAACGCTCAGTGCGGTCTCTCTCACCAGGGTGCGGATGGTTTCCGTACGGCGCAGCCGCCGTGGACGGTGAACGGGAAAGGGCATGGGTGCTTTCCTCTCTGGCGGAGCGGCCGCGAAGGCGGAGCGCGCGGCGGGCGCTCAGTAGAGCCGCTCGCGGGGCTTCAAGTTTCCGAACGTGCCGACGTTGGCCAGCGACAGCGCCACGCGAAACTGGTTTTCCCGGCGCAGCGGGCCGAGGGCGAAGCGCCGGTACTCGAAGTCGAGGCCGAAACAACCAAAATTATAACTGACTTGGCTCACCACCTGGTGGGCAATTCCTTGGGCAAAGTTATAGTCCACACCGAAGGCGCCGCTGAACCCCTTGCGGTTGACGTCCCCGTAGGTGGCGATGGCGCGCAGCAGGTTGAAGGAGGGAAGCTGCGAAAGGGCGGTGGTGGGCGCCACCGGCTCGCTGAGCGAGGCGGTGCGGTTGATAAAGAAGTCGGTGACCGCCAACCCCATCACCCCGCGATGAATCTGCGAGGTGATGCCGGCGTTGAGCACCCCGCCCCCCGAAGGGCTGAGGTCGGCGCGCAGCTCGGTATCGTAGTTCGACGAGGGAGCGAACTTGAGCACCGAAACCAGCGGCGACCAGCGCCGCCCGCTGGCGAAGGCGAAGCCGGTCAGGGAGATAGTGGGCTCGAAGACGTTGTCGCCGCCCGGCCGCAGGGCGCCGCCGAAGGTGGGGTCAAAATAGTATTTCTGCGAAAGCCGCCAGGAGATCAAGTCGCGCGCCGGGGGCAGTTCCCCGTCGGCGTTGCGATGGGTGCTTCTCGACAGCAGAGTGTTGGTCAGCGACACCTCAATTTCGTTGGTCTCGGTCAGGATATCGGTCTGGTCGTAACGGATGATATCCATGATGTCCTGGGGGTCGTCGGCGCGCACCAGGTTGTAGCGGATGTCGGGCTCGATAACGTGCTTGAAGCGGTGGCCCCAGTAGACGCCGTTCAGGACCTTTTCAAAAGAGGGCGGGCGCAGGTCCACGGAAAACTCGCCCAGCAGGCGGGTGAGCGGGCTGCGGTCGGGGCGCAGGCTGGTGCCGTAATGCGTGGCCCGCACGCCGAAGGTGGGGGTGAGGTGAAAACCCCAGAAGGGATGGGTGCGCAAGGTAAGCGTGGGATGGAAGTCCAGGCGGTTGGTGTAAGCCAGGTTCTGGAGGTTGGGCTCGACGCGCCCCACCCCGCCCGCCGAAGCGTCGAACGAGTAGTAGAAAGGCAGGTGGCCGATCTGCCGGTCCATGCCCGAAAAATCCACCGTGGGCGCGTGCTCGATGATAATGGAGTTCCCGGGCTTGATCTCCGCGGAAAGGAAATTCTGGTAGCGCGAGGCGTAGAGGTTGAAGCTGTCGGCGCCGAAATTCTTGCTCACGAATCCCGTCTGGTGAACTTCCGAAGTGACGGCCTGGGTGAAGTTGTTGGTGAAGGTTTGGCGGAAGGCCAACGAAGTGATGTAGTCCACGTCCACCACGCCGCGAAATCCTTCGCCGAGGTTGTCGGCATGACCCTGCGCCTGCCAGCTCTGGCCGGGGGCGCGCAGGGTGGGGTCGCTCGAAAGTCCCCGGTCGCGCACCCCGAAAAAGCTCACCTGCAAATCGCTCGTCTTGCTGGGACGGGCGCGGAAGCGCCCCGAGCCTCCCAGGCCCCGCCGGCTGTAGTTGTCGATGCCCAGCAGCAGGTCGGCGCTGGGACCGAGGGGCCAGAAGAAACCTTCGCTGAGGATAAAACCCTTCTGCCCCGAGTTGCCGATCTGCGGCAGCAGGAAGCCGGTGCGCCGCGGGCGCTCGCCTACCGCGTTGACGAGCAGCGGCGAGTAAAGCACCGGAATGCGCAGCAGGTAGAAGACCGCGTTGTGGGTCACCACTTTTTGGCCCACTGCCACGCGGGCGCTGTGGGCGCTGATCACCCAGCCCAAATCCTGATCCTGGCAGGTGCTCAGGCGGGCCTTCTCGGCCACGTAATGCGTGGCATCCTGGCGCTCGACCTTGCGCGCCTGCACGTAAAAGGGGTTGGGCGTGGTCAGCACGTGGGTGCGCGGCAGGGCGGCGGCGTGGAAGTAGCCGTGCCCGTTGACGAACCATCCCTTGCTGGTGCGCACGTTGTAGTGCGCCTCGTCGGCTTGCAGGTGCGCTTGCGGGTCGGTAAAGGTCACGTGCCCGCGGGCCACGATTTCGCCCGTCTGCTCGTTGTAATCGGCCGCATCGGCCGCCAGCCGCCAGCGCTGGTAGGTGACCACGACGTGCCCGCGCAGCTGGTAGACGTCCTTGAGCTTGGCTTGGCTGTCGGAGCGGATGGTGATGGTGGTTTGGGGGTTTTGGAGCGAGGCGGGGAGGTTGGGCATCTGCCCGCCGCACGGCAGTCCGTGCGCCGCCAGCGCTCCGGCCAGCAACAGCACCGCGGGCAAACCGCGGATTCCTTTGCCGCCTGCGAAAAGGGTGCGCGCCGTCTCCATAAACAATCGCCGAACAGCCATTCTACTCGAAAGCGCTTTGATCTATAGATGGCTTTTGCTAAGATGCTTTTAGAACGGCGGATGCTGCCGAGAGGAATTGAGGCGCAGTGAAGTGCCCGAAATGCGGATTTGTAAGCTTTCCGGGAATCCCCAAGTGCAAGAAGTGCGGCCATACTTTTGCTCCTGAGCCGCCCGCGGCCCAAGGTCCGCCTTCCGTGGTTCCCAAGGACAAACCTTTGCGCCCGGAGCCAGCCCGCCCGGCTCCCCCTGATCTAGCGCCCCAACCCGAGCTACCGCGGGTAGAAGCCACCCCGGCCGATGCGCCGGCGGCCGCCCCCGAAGCGCCGCCAACGCCCCCTCAGCCGCCCATCGTCCCTCCCGCCGAAGACTGGCGTCAGGAACTTTCCGGGCGAGTGGAAGATTTCCGCCGCAAACGCGCCGGCATACGCAAGAAGTCCGATCCAGGCTCCTCGCTCAACCTGGAATTCGGCCCCGCCCCCGGCGAGGAGGAAGCGGTGGGCGAAGAGGAATTCGGCGCCGCCGCGCCCCAGGAAGTGGACGCCGATCTGGTCCCGCCGGAAGAAGAAGAGGCATCGCTGCTCGATTCCACGCCCTTGGAAAAGTCCGCCGAGGACGTCCGCGTGCTCAGTTCAGCGGCGGTGGAAGCCGGCGAGACCGCGCTGGAAGGCCCGGAGGACGAAGCGGGGCCGGTGGAGATCGTGGTGGAACCTTCCGCGCCGCGTCCGGCGGAGAAAGCTCAGGTGGCGTCGCTGGGGCCGCGCTTCCTGGCCGCGCTGGCGGACGGGCTGGTGCTGGCGCTGGCGGGAGGGCTGTTTGGAGTGATCTTCTGGTTGGCCGGCGGCCACCTCAGCCCCTCGCCACTCAACATTATCGTTCTGGGTTTTCTGGTGGTGCTGACCCTGATTTGCTATTCCGGCTTGTTCACGGCGCTGGGCGGCGCCACTCCCGGCTTGCTCTGGATGCACCTGCAGGTGCGCAACGCCTACGGCCGCCCGCCCTCGACCGCCGAGTCGTTCTGGCGGGCCTTCGGATACCTGATTTCGCTCGCCTCGCTGATGCTGGGATTCGTCTGGGCGGCCGTGGACAGCGAGAGGATGACCTGGCACGACCGCATCTCGGGAACCTACGTCGCCCCGGAGTCATGAGCTCCCCCGCGGCGGCCGGCTCACTGACCGCAAGGTTATGGCCAAAGGCAGATTTCTAAATCAGAAACTCGGCAAGCGCGCCAGCCACAAGGCCGGGCTGCTCAAAGCCCGGCTCGCCGCCCGCGCGTCCGGCGGGGCCAAGGAGGGCTTCCGCATCCCCAAGAAGGGCTCCTCGCGCCAGCCCGGCGGGCAGTCCACCGGATGAGCGCCGCCGCGGGTGACGCCTACCGGCCGGCATGCTATACTGGTTAAGTCAGGGCTGGCGGCCCAGGCCGCCGCGAGGAGCGGGATTTCGGATGAGCAACAAGATTCGATTCGTCCTCATTTCCATTTCTTCTCTGCTGGTCTTCTACATCCTGCTGGGCGGGGTGTTGGGCAAGAGCGACTCGACCAACGAAAAGACCTACCGCGATCTGGGCGTCTACACCGAAGTCCTGTCGCGCATCAAGAGCGACTACGTCACGCAACCCGACCTCTCGAAGGTGACTAAGGGAGCGATTCGCGGCCTGCTGGAATCCCTCGACCCTTACAGCACCTACTTCACACCGGAAGAATACAAGCAATACCTGGCGCACCCCGAGCCCGGTTCTGGGCGGGTGGGCATTTTCCTTTCCAAGAAGATGGGTTTCGCCACCATCATCTCCGTGCTGCCGGACTCTCCGGCGGCCAAGGCGGGCGTGAAGCCCGGCGATTTGCTCGACCGCATCGACGGCCAGCCCACGCGCGAGCTTTCCGCCGTACAGCTGGAACGGCAGCTGGCCGGCCAGCCGGGCAGCAAGGTCAACGTCTCCATCGTGCGCGAGGCGCGCGGCGAGCCGCAGACTCTCTCCCTCACCCGCGAGGTGCCGCAATACCCGCCGGTGGTGGCCAAGATGCTGGAGGACAACGTCGCCTACCTGCGCGTGGCGACGTTCAACAAGGGCGTCCACGAGCAGATTGCCGCCAAGCTGAAAGAGCTGACGGCGGCGGGCGCCGTCAAGGTGGTGCTCGACTTGCGTGATTGCGCCGGAGGCAATGTCAAGGAAGCCGTGGATACGGCCAGCCTTTTCTTCGACAAAGGCCTGGTCACCTACGCGATGGGGCAGCGCTTTCCGCGCGAGAATTTTGACGTCCAGCCGGTCGCCAAGGTTTATCACCTGCCGATGGCGGTGCTCATCAACCAATCCACCGCCGGCCCGGCGGAAATCGTCGCCGCCGCCATCCTCGGCCACAACCGCGGCCAAGTGGTGGGAACGCGCAGCTTCGGCGTGGGCGTGGTGCAGAAGAGCATCCCGGTCGGCGACGGCTCGGGCCTGCTGCTTTCCGTGGCCAAGTACTACCGCCTGGACGGCAAAGCCATCAGCGACCACGGCGTCGCCCCCAGCGTGGTGCAAGCCC
This sequence comes from Terriglobia bacterium, assembly GCA_046704985.1. Classification (GTDB taxonomy): domain Bacteria; phylum Acidobacteriota; class Terriglobia; order UBA7540; family UBA7540; genus JBJKQV01. The sequence goes on along the minus strand of JBJKQV010000361.1, from coordinate 5,431 downwards.
CCAACTTCAGCCAGGCGGGGCTTGAAGATAACGATCTGGAAGAGCCCACGCAATTCGGCGGCAAGAACGACGTGCAGCTTCAGAAAGCCCTGGAGGTCCTGAAGCAGCAAACCACCGCCGTCCCTAAGGCCGCCTGAGCGTTGCGCCTCCCTTGCGCAGTCCTGAATTCCCTTTCCCCATTCGGTGTTTTCCCCGCCCGCCCTCGAGGCCGTCGCGGCGTCTGGGCACGGGCGCTTCTGGCCCTGCTGGCGGCGCTGGCGGCGGGAGGGTGCTCGTGGTTCGGGCAAAAGGCGCGGCCGCGGCGGCTTTCGGAAGCCGCGCGGCGGCAGTTGGCGGTCGAGTGCCGCGCCGCGATGGAGCGCGCCGGGGGCTCGGGCGTGTGGGTCAAGCGCCTGCCGGCGGGTGAATCTTCCGGAGACGTGCTAGCTACACCACGAGCCTATGAACGCTCGGCGGGCGCGCTGCGCGCCCGCGCCGCCCGCGAACATTTCCAGGTGCGCGTGCAGGAAATCCGCAGCGTCGCCGAGCACCGGGAAACGGAATTCCTACTCGAGCGCGGCGGGCAAACTGTGGGCCGCTGGCGCCTGCGCGAGATGCCTCGCCTGCTTCGCGCCGCCATCATCATCGACGACCTGGGCAACGACCCGGAGGCCGAGCGCCGCCTGCTGGCGCTGCGTTATCCGGTGACCTTTGCCATTCTGCCCGAGCTTCCCCACTCTGCCACCACCGCCCAGGCCGCGCATCGCGGCGGACGCGAGGTGTTGCTCCACCTGCCCATGGAACCGCTGCCCGGCGCCGAGTCGCAGCCGGGACCGGGCGAAATCAAAGTGGGCATGAGCGCGCGCGAAGTGGACCGCCTGATCTCCGCCGACCTCGCTTCCGTGCCTTTCGCGGTGGGAGTAAACAACCACATGGGCTCGCGCGCCACCGCCGACCCGGAGCTGATGGCGGAAGTGATGCGCGTGCTGGCGGAGCGGCGGCTCTTCTTCGTGGACAGCCGCACCACCGCAAAGACCTGTGCCCTGGCGGCGGCGCGGCGCGCCGGAGTCCCGGCCTTCTACCGTTCGGTTTTCCTGGATGATACGGAATCAGTCGCCTATTCACTCGGCCAGTTGCGGCAGTTACGCCGCGTCGTCGAAGAGCAGGGCGCCGCTATCGCCATCGGCCATCCCCACCCCACCACCCTGCGGGCGCTGGCGGAATTCCTGCCCACCCTGGAACGCGACGACATCCGGCTGGTTCCCGCCTCCCAACTGGTGAGCTCGCAGGACGCGGCCCGTCTCTCGCCGCGCGCCGCCCACTCCCGATAGAAGGCACACGTCCGCGCACACCGTTCGAGGGAAGCTCCCGCCTGCAGGTCTGTTTAGTTGTTGTCTTTGACGGGCAGGGTAAAGGTCACATCGCGGTCGAGACGCATGCCAATCAGCGAACCGGCCTCGAGCGACGCCTGCTTGCCCTTGGGAATAACAAACGCCAGGATGCTGGAAGCGACTCCGGCGGCAATGGCGGGCCCGATGCCTCCCGCCGCCGCGCCCGCCGTGGGAATGGCGACGATCGCCAGGCGTTCTTTCTTGGAGGCGCCAGGGCCGTGCAGGTTGCCCTCCACGCCCACGGTGGAATCGGTCCCGGCCTCGCTGGAGAAGACCTCAGTCAGCGAGCCCAGGATGGAAATTCTCTGTCCGGTGGGAAGCTCCACGGAGTCAAACACCAGGGTCAGTAAGCCGCCGCGGCCGCGGTGTGCCGCCGCCTTCACTTCGCCGATGTGGCCGTCCACGCGCGAGCCGCGCGGCAGCACGTCTTCGTCGTACACATAGACGGGGTCATAAAGGGTGCAGATAATCCGGTCGCCCTTCCTGGAGGTCTTGGAATTGATAGTGGTGTGGAGCTGGAGCTTGAATTCCGTCCCTTCCGGGACGGTGTAGTCCTCCGTCTCCATAGCGCCCGTCTGCTGGGCCGCCATCTGCACCACCGGCCCCGCCAGGAGCACCCCCGCCAAAATCAATCCCGCCGCCACATGCTTCATCAGCTCACCCCTTGTTCCGTCCGGACCAGTTCGCGATTGCCCGCGCCACCAGCCCCCAAAGTACCTCAGTCATGATAGCCCCAGGAGGAAAAAATGACCAGCCCCTCGCTCCCGGCAGCAGACTGGCCGGGCGCCCCCGGGGCATTTGGGAGTATAATAGAGACTTGGATGGTAAGCTCCCGGGCGCCGGATTGAAATAACCGCCTACGACCTGCGCCCCCTCAGACCCGACCAAGCTCTCGCCATCCCTAGGCCGAGGAGTGGTGACCCAATCCTATGCCCATCTTTGAATACACCTGCTCGAAGTGCGGAAAAACCTTTGAGAAGCTGGTTCTGGGGAGCCGGCAAGCACCCCCCGTCTGCCCCCATTGCGGGGAACGGAAAGTAACCCAGCAGTTTTCCACCTTCGCCGGTCGCGCCGGCAGCAGGCCCTCGCCTTCCCCGCGAGGAGCTTGCGCCTCCGGCGGCGGCTGACGCCTCTAAGCGCGGAGCCGTCGGCTCCGCTACACAATCGCCCACTCTCGATTGGCGAACCGGCCCGCCCGCCGGCCGACTGCCGCGCGCGTGGCGGTGAGCCGGACCATCTATCTTCCTCGCACCCCGCGAGGCGATAAGACGTAAAATCGTCTTTTCGCCGGCGAAGGAGGGGCCTTGACGCCACTCCGGAACCCGGCGCAGCGGGCCGGATCAGAGTGACCAACAACAACAGCGCGACAAGCCCGGAGCGGCCCTACCCTCCCTCCCTGTGGGGTAGCCTGCGGACGGCGGAGAGAATCGCTCTGGCCTTTTTCATCTTCACCACCCTGCGCGCGCTGGTTTCGCTGCCCATCCGCGAGCGTGCCCTGCTGGTCAGCCTGAACATTCTGGTCGCTGTCGTGATCGTGGTGCTCGGCCAGGCCGCGCCCGCAGAGGCGGGCCTGCGCGGCGTGCTGCGCGACTGGCTGCCCTGCGTGCTGATTGTCCTGGCCTATCGCGAGTCGGGCCTGTTCATTATCCCCGACCTCACCCACAGCCTCGACGTGGTCTTTATCCGCTGGGACCGCGCGCTGTTCGCCAGCGCCTGGGTGCAGGCGCTCATCGCCGCGACCTCCCCCTGGCTGGAACGCTTCTTTGAGTTGTCGTATCTGTTCACCTACCCGTTTGTGCCGCTGGGGTTTGCGGCGGTCTACTTCTCGCGCCGCGGCGGCGCCGCGGACCAGGAGCGGGCGCGTGACTCCTTCTGGACCACCGTGCTGCTGGCCGTGCTGGTTTCTTACGCCCTCTATCCGTTCTTCCCTCTCACGCCCCCGCGCGGGCTCTATCACGACCTGCCGGGCGCCGGCGGCCACCCTCTGCTGCGCGGCATGAATCTTTGGATTCTCAAGTATTACAGCGTGCAGGCCTGCATCTTCCCCAGCGGGCACGTGGCGGGAGGCGTGGCCACGGCGCTGGCGGTGCGTGCGCGCCGGCCGCGCCTGGGAATCCTGTTTCTTTTTGCCGCCGCCGGCATCGCCGCCGGCACGGTCTTTGAAGGTTATCACTACGCCGCCGACGCCCTAGCCGGGGCGCTGGTGGGCGTTGCCGCTTACGCTTTCACCGCGCTTCGCAGTCGCAAGAACGCCTAGGGTCAATCCGTCCGCTGACCGATAAATTGCCCCTACGCTGCGCCGCCGCAGGAGCCCGTCCCCCAACCCGCTTGACCCTGCCCTGGGCACCCGCTACGATGGTAGGTTGGCCCACTGCCGAAACTACCCGCTGTGGGACTCAGGGCGATGATCAAACGCATATCGGTGCGCGGGGCGCGCCAGCACAACCTGAAGAACTTCGACGTGGAGATTCCGCGCTCGACGCTCAGCGTGGTAACCGGGCTCTCGGGCTCGGGCAAATCCAGCCTGGCCTTCGACATCATCTACGCCGAGGGGCAGCGCCGCTACGTGCAGACGCTCTCGGCCTACGCGCGGCAGTTCCTCGACCAGATGGAGCGCCCGGACGTGGACTCGGTCGAGGGGCTCAGCCCGTCCATTTCCATCGAGCAGAAAACCACCAGCCGCAGCCCGCGCTCGACGGTGGGGACGATCACGGAAATCTACGACTACCTGCGCCTGCTCTACGCTTCAGTCGGCGTGCCCCATTGCCCGCGCTGCGGCCGCGCCATTTCCCGCCAGACTACCGAGCAGATCGTCTCGTCCATCATGGAGCTCCAGCGCAACGGCGGCGAGGCGGAAAACGGCGGCGAGCGGGTGATGATCCTGGCGCCGGTGGTGCGGGGGCGCAAGGGCGAATTCCGCAAGCTCTTCGAGCAACTGGCGCGGCAGGGGCTGGTGCGCGCGCGCGTGGACGGCCAGCTCCGCCCCCTGGACGAGGAGATCCCGCTCGACCGCCGCCGCAACCACACCGTCGAGGCGCTCGTTGACCGCCTTCTGCTCAAACCCGGCGTCGAGTCGCGCCTGGCGGCTTCCATCGAAACCGCCATGAAGCTCGCTGGGGGCATCGTCCAGGTGGCGGTGGTAGACGGCGAGGAACGCCTCTACTCGCGCGAGTGGGCGTGCGCGGAGTGCGGTGTCAGCGTGCCGGCGCTCGAGCCGCGCTCCTTCTCGTTCAACAGTCCTTACGGCGCCTGCGCCGCCTGGCGCGGCTTGGGCAGCCAGTTCAGCTTCGACCCCGGCAAGGTGATTCAGGATTGGACGCGCCCGCTCTTTGAAGGCGGGCTGGGCCCCGGCGGCGGCTCGCGCTATCTCTACCGGAGCCTGGAGCGTGCCGCCGAGCAGTTCCACTTCAGCCTCAAGACACCCTTTCAGAATTTCCCGCGCCGCGTGCAGAACCTGATTCTCTACGGCAAAGGTCCGGAGCGCTCGCGCACCCGGCCGTCGTTTGTGGGCATCATCCCCACCCTCGACCGCTGGCGGTCGGAATCGGGCTCGGAAAAATTCTGCGAGTGGATGGAGCAGTACATGTCGGCGGCGCCCTGCCGCCAGTGCCAGGGCAAGCGCCTGCGTCCCGAGAGCCTGGCGGTCACCGTCGCCGAGCTTTCCATCGCCGACTTTGCGGCGCTGCCCGTGGATCGCGCGCGCGAGGTAGCGCGCGGCCTGAGCCTGAACGCGCGTGAGGAGATCCTGGCGCGGCGCATCGTCGACGAGATCTCAGAACGGCTGGAATTTCTCCAGGCCGTGGGGCTGGGCTACCTGAGCCTGGACCGCTCGGCTGCCACGCTTTCGAGCGGCGAAAGCCAGCGCGTGCGCCTGGCCACGCAGATCGGCTCCAAGCTGCGTGGGGTGCTCTACGTGCTCGACGAGCCCTCCATCGGCCTCCATCCGCGCGACAACCAGCGGTTGCTCTCGACCCTCGAGCACCTTCGCGACCTCGGCAACACGGTGCTGGTCGTCGAGCACGACGAAGAGACCATCCGCCGCGCCGACTACGTGGTGGACC
>JBJKQV010000360.1:0-12165 GCA_046704985.1 Terriglobia bacterium | reverse complement strand
GGTCGCAGTCGGGGTCGGGCTCTTCGTAGTTGATGGTAGGAGGAAACAGCTGGTGGTGCATGGCCAGGGAGACGATGCCGGCTTCCAAGCCTCCCGCACCGCCCAGCAGGTGGCCGGTCATGGACTTGGTGGAGCTCATGGCGAGCTTGGAAGCGTGCTCGCCGAAGACCGTCTTGACGGCGCGCGTTTCGATGCGGTCGTTCATGGGCGTGGAGGTGCCGTGGGCGTTGATGTAGCCCACCTGCTCGGGGCGCACCTGCCCGTCGGCCAGGGCGTTGCGCATGACGCGCACCGCGCCGTCGCCGTCTTCGGAAGGTTGGGCGATGTGGAAGGCGTCGCCCGACATGCCGTAGCCGATCACTTCCGCCAGGATGGGCGCGCCGCGCTTCTGCGCAAACCCCAGCTCTTCCAGAATCAGGATTCCCGAGCCTTCGCCGATCACAAAGCCGTCGCGCCCGCGGTCGAAAGGGCGGCTGGCTTTTTCGGGGGCGTCATTGCGCGTCGAAAGGGCGCGCATGGCCGCGAACCCGCCCACCCCCAGGGGAGTGATGGCCGATTCCGCGCCGCCCGAGATCATCACGTCCGCGTCGCCGCGCTGGATGAGCCGGAACGAGTCGCCCACCGCGTGGGCGCTCGCCGAGCAGGCCGTGGAGGTGGCGGAGTTGGGCCCTTTGGCGCCGTAGCGGATGGAGACGAATCCGGAAGCCAGGTTGGCGATAGTGGCGGGAATGAAGAAGGGCGAAACGCGCCGCGGGCCGCCTTCCAAAAGCGCCGAGTGCTCGCGCTCGATGACGTCGAATCCCCCGATGCCCGAGCCGATGTAAACCCCGGTGCGTTCGGCGCAGGCGGGCGTGGTCTCGAAGCGCGCGGAGGTGACCGCAAAGTGCGCGGCCGCCAGCGCGTACTGGATGAACATCCCCATCTTCTTCAGTTCTTTCTTATCCACAAACTGAAGGGGGTCAAAGTTGCGCACCTCGGCGGCGATGGTACAGGCGTAGCCGGTGGGATCGAAGTGCGTAATGCGTCCCACCCCGCTCGTTCCTGCCAGCAGGTTCTTCCAGGTTTCTTCCGTACCGATGCCGACGGAGGTGACGAGGCCCACCCCCGTCACCACGACTCTTCGCGCCAAGCTTATTCCCCTTTCCCGTTGGGCGCCGTGGAGCGGTCAGTTCTTCGAGGGTTTGGCATGAGCTTGAATGTACTCGATGGCGTCCTTGACGGTTTGGATCTTCTCGGCGTCCTCATCGGGAATCTCGATCTCGAAAGCCTCCTCGAAGGCCATGACCAGTTCCACGATATCGAGGGAATCGGCCCCCAGATCGTCGATGAAATGAGCCGTTGCAGTCACTTCCGCTTCGTCGACGCCAAGTTGCTCGACAATAATCTGCTTGATTTTCTCTTCCTGCGAAGCCATCAGTCCGTCCTCCTGGTAATACGTGGGCGGCCATTGTAGCTTTGCTCCGCGCGGGAATCAAGCTCGGCCTACCCCGGTCGATTTTCAGGCCATGTACATGCCGCCGTTGATATTGAGCACGTGCCCGGTGATGTAAGCCGCCTCCTGGGAAGCCAGGAAGCGCACCCCCAGGGCGATTTCCCGGTCCGTCCCCATGCGCCCCAGGGGCACCAGCCCCAGGATGCGCTCCCGCACCGGCGCGGGCAGGTTCTCGGTCATCGAGGTCGCGATAAAGCCCGGGGCCACGGCGTTGACCGTGATGCTGCGGCTGGCCACCTCGGCCGCCACCGCTTTGGTCAGTCCGATCACCCCCGCCTTCGAGGCCACGTAATTGGCCTGTCCGGCGTTCCCAGTCTGCGCCACTACGGAAGTGATGTTGATAATCCTGCCTGAGCGCTGCCGCACCATGCCCGGCAGAACAGCACGGATGCAGTGGTAGGCGCCGTCCAGGTTGGTTTTCAGCACCGCCTCCCAATCCTCGGGCTTCAGGCGCATCAGCAGGTTGTCCTTGGTAATGCCCGCGTTGTTCACCAGGACATCAATCTTACCCCAAGTCTCCAGGGTCTTGTCTACGGCCGCCTTCACCGAAGTGGGGTCGGAGACGTCCAGGGTTAGGGCCAGGGACTTCCCGCCCTTGGCCTGGATGGCCTGCGCCGCCGCCTCGACGGCCGCCAAGGTACGGCTGCCCAGGGCGACCTGCGCCCCCGCTTCCGCCAGGACCTCGGCGCACGCTTTGCCGATACCCCGTGAACCCCCGGTCACCAGCGCCAGCCGTCCTTCCAATCCCATACTCATCTTCTTCAGCTCCCTGAAGACGCGCCGAGCGCGGCGAGGGTTTCGTTCAAGGACGCCGCATCTGCGACGTTCAATCCCGCGGCGTCGCGATCGGTCTGGCGCAGCAGGCCGCTGAGGACTTTCCCCGCCCCCACCTCGATAAACGTCCCCACGCCCGCCCCCCGCAAGGCGCGCAACGATTCGGCCCAGCGCACCGGCGAGGTCACCTGGCGCTTCAACCCCTCGCGCGCGGCGTCGGCCTTTTCCACCATCCGCGCCTCGACGTTATTGACCAGGGGCGGATGCGGGTCGGCGAACTCGGCCGCGTCCAGGTCGGCGGCCAAGCGGTCGGCGGCCGGCTGCATGAGCGCGCAATGGAAAGGTGCGCTGACGTTGAGCATCACGGCGCGCTTGGCGCCGCGCGTCTTGGCCAGCTCTACCGCCCGCTCGACGGCTTCCTTGTGCCCGGCAATCACCACCTGCCGGGGCGAGTTCAGGTTGGCGGTCGAGACGACTTCGTCCTCCGCCGCCTCGCGGCAAATCTCCTCCGCCGTTGCGGCGTCCACGCCCAGCAGCGCCGCCATGGCGCCCTGGCCGACCGGCACCGCTTCTTGCATATACTGCCCGCGCAGGCGCACCAGGCGCAGCGCTTCTTCCAGGCGCAGCGCCCCTGCCGCCACCAGGGCTGAATATTCTCCCAGGCTGTGCCCGGCCACAAAATCGGGGCGCACGCCCTTCTCCTTCAGCACCTCCGCCGCCGCCACCGAAACCGCCAGCAGCGCCGGCTGGGTGTTGGCGGTCAGTTGCAATTCCTCCGCCGGACCCTCGAAGCAGAGCCGCGAAAGCTCGAACCCCAGCGCCTTGTCGGCGGCTTCAAACACCCGTTGCGCGGCGGGAAACTGCTCCGCCAGCTCCCGTCCCATGCCGGGAGCCTGCGAACCTTGGCCGGGAAAGATGTAGGCAATCTTGGACACGGCAAAACCTCAAGAGAAGTCAGAAGCAAGAAGCCAGAAGTAAGAAGGGTACACGCCAGAGACTTGAGATTTCAAATCGCCAATCATCGAACCCGCCCAGAAGCGGCCCGCCCGCTCCGCCCCAAAAACGGCAGTGTCGCGGTGTTGGCCGCCAAGTCCCAGCCATCCAGCTTCCGGCTGCTGACTTCTACCTCCTCGCTCCTGGCTTCTGACTTCTGGCTTCTTGCTTCTTGCTTCTGAGTTCTGATTTCTACCAGCGCATCAGCACCGATCCCCAGGTGACTCCGGCTCCGAAGGCCGACATGAGCACCAGGTCGCCCTTCTTGATGCGTCCGCTGCGCACGCACTCGTCCAGGCAGATGGGAATGGAAGCCGACGAGGTGTTTCCCACCCGGCTGATGTTGGAATAAACCTTCGCGGGGTCCAATCCCAGGCGCTCGCGAACCGCGTCGGTGATGCGCTGATTGGCCTGGTGGGGTATGAACAGGGCCAGGTCGTCGGCGGAGACCTTGGCCTGCTCGAGCACCCGGCGCGAGACCTCTTCCAGGTTGCGCACCGCCACCTTGAACAGCTCGTTGCCGCGCATCTTGATGTAGTGCTCGTGGTTCTGCACGGTCTCGACGCTGGCGGGCTTGCGGGTGCCGCCGGCGGGAATGTAAAGCTGGTCGGCGAAGTTGCCCTCGGTGTGCATCTCGCAGGCCAGGATGCCGGTGGGCGGTTCGACCCCGCCCAGCACTCCCGCCGCCACGCCGTCTCCGAAAATCACGCAGGTGGCGCGGTCGGAATAGTCCAGGTAGCGCGAAAGCAGCTCCGCCCCGATCACCAGCACGTGGCGCGCCTTGCCGGTCTTGATGAACTGCTCGGCAACGGTCATGCCGAAAAGGAATCCCGAGCAGGCGGCGGCCAGGTCGAAGGCGAAACAGCCGGGAGCGCCCAGCTCGCGCTGGATGAAGGCGGCGGTGGAAGGCAGAGGCATGTCGGGGGAAATGGTCGAGCAGATGATCAAGTCCAGGTCGGTGGGCTTCAGGTCCGCCATCTCCAGCGCCTTGCGCGCCGCGCGCACGGAAAGGGTGGAGGTCGACTCCTCGGGCGCCGCCTGGTGCCGCTGCTGAATGCCCGTGCGGGCGCGAATCCAGGCGTCGGAGGTATCCACCAGCTTCTCCAGGTCCTGGTTGGTAATCACCTTGTCGGGCAGCGCCACGCCGGTGCCCAGTATCCCCGCCGATAGCATAGTTGCTCCCTTGGTTCGTCCCGCCGTTGGCGGGCGGGTTTAGACTTGTGCCGGTTCGCCGTTGCGCACCCGACACAACCCCTGCTCAATCTTCTCGTTCACACGTCCCTCGGCGAACTCCGCCGCCACGCGAATGGCGTTCTTGATGGCGTTGGGGTTGGAGCCGCCGTGGCAGATGATGCACACCCCGCGCACCCCCAGCAGCGGCGCGCCGCCGTACTCGGAGTAGTCCACGCGCTTCTTGAAATTCCGGAAGGCCTTGCGCGAGAGCGCGTAGCCCACCTTGGAGGAGAGGTTCGAGGAGAGTTCCTGCTTGAGCATGCCGGAAACCGCCTCGATCAGCCCCTCGCTGATCTTCAGCGCCACGTTGCCGATAAAGCCGTCGCAGACCACCACCTCCACGCGCCCGTTGTAGAGGTCCCGGCCCTCGACGTTGCCCAGAAAATTCACCTGCCGGCTCGCCGCCAGGCGCTTCAAGAGCGGAAGGGCCTCGCGCGTCAGGTCGTTGCCTTTGTGCTCTTCCTCGCCGATGGAGAGCAGGCCCACGCGCGGTTGCTCGACGCCGAAAATCACCTGGTAGTAAATCTCTCCCATCACCGCGAACTGTTCCAGGTGCAGGGGCTTGGAATCGACGTTGGCGCCCACGTCCAACATCACTGCCGCGGTGCCCTTGGCGGTGGGGAAAACCGCGGCCAGGGCGGGCCGGTCGACGCCCTGGAGCGTTCCCAGCACGATCTTGGCGGTGGTCATCACCGCGCCGGTGTTGCCGGCGCTGATCACGCCGTCCGCCTGGCCGTCGCGCACCAGGCGCGCCGCCACGCGGATGGAAGAGTCGCGCTTGCGGCGGAAGGCTTTGGCCGCCGCGTCGGCCATGGTCACCGCTTCCGAGGCGTGGACGATCTCCACCCCCGAACCGCGGTAGTTGTGCCGGGCCAACTCGCGCTTGAGCACGTCCTCGGGGCCCACCAGCAGGACCTGTGCGTGCCCGGCCCGCACCGCCTGCACCACCCCCTCCACTTCGTTGTGCGGAGCGGTGTCCGTACCCATGGCGTCCACTGCGATGCGTCGCATATCGAGGCCGGCCCGTCAGCCGACGGGCAAGTCCGTCAACCTGCCGGCTGAGGGCAGAGGACGGACCCTTTTCGCTCAGGGCGAAGCGCTCCCGCACCCGGAAATGGTAGACTCCGGGAAGCGGCGGCGCCTAAGCCGATTCCTCAACCAGAACCGCTTCCCGTCCCCGATAGTATCCGCAATGGGGGCAGGCGTGATGAGGCAGCTTGGCTTCGTGACAGTGCGGACACTCGACCAGGCCGCGCGAAACTATCGCGTCGTGGGCACGCCGCCGGCCCCGACGCGCTTTGGAATGTCGTCGTTTGGGGTTCGCCATACTTTCCTTTCAGGAGTTCGTTTTCAGATTACCAGACTTGGGCCGCCACCGGAAGCGGCTGCTTCCGGCCCTGGAGGCCCTTCGCCCCTGCCCCGCCGCTGCGCTCAACAGGCGGCCGGCCGGGGGCGCGCCCGGCTCTCAAATTCCTTACTTGAGCTTGGCAAAGGGGGATTCGCTCTTCGGAGGAGGACAGTGGCACTCCTCACGGTTCCGGTCCGTGCCGCAGACCGGGCAAAGCCCCCGGCACTCCGCCCGGCAGACCACTTTCATCGGAACGGAGAGAATAACCTGTTCGCTCAGCAGGTCGGCCAGCACCACGCCATCGCCGGTATAGAAACCCACGCCCAACTCGTCGTCGCCCACCTCCACCTCTTCGTCATGGGCGATGCTGGCCGTGGGGCGGTAAGCGAGGTCAAAGTCGCGCCGCACCGGCAGCTCCACAGGAGCCAGGCAACGGTCACAGCGCGCCTTGAGGAGCGTGTCCAGATGGCCACGAATGCGGATTTCATCACCCGCCAGTTCGGCCACGGCACGTACCTTGAGCGGCCCCTGCTGCTCGAACTCGGCCCCACGGTAGTCAATCTCCCCCGGGGCATACTCCTTCTCCACGACTTTCCTGTGGAGCTCCAGTTCTGCGGGGGTAATCAACACCGGGGCCTCAACGTTCAAGCTTTTAATTATAATCGCCCCAGGGGCCTTGTCAAGGAAGGCTCCGGGTAACAACCACTTGCGCCCGGCCTGCCGACCGCTCGGTCGCGGGGGGGCCGGGGGCCCTAAAATGCTCACTTTCGGCGCCCGGCTGCGTCCAACCCACTGAGAGGGTTCGCGCAGCCTCGCGATGGATGACTGCTTGACGCTCACGAACGACACGGCCGCACCCTCGTCCTCCCTGGCGGGTCCGGACGAGTCTGCCCTCATCCGCCGCGCCCAGCAGGGCGACCGCGCGGCCTTCGAGGAGCTGGTCCACCGCTACGACCAGCAGGTCTGCCGCCTCGCCCTGCGCGTCGTCCGGTCTCCCGAGGAGGCTCGCGACCTCTACCAGGAGGCGTTCTTGAAGGTCTACCGCTCCCTGCACCGCTTCCGCTTCGAGTCCCGCTTCTCCACTTGGCTTTACCGGGTGGTGATGAACGTCTGCCTGGACTACCTGCGGCGCATGAAGGGCCGCGACGAGGTGCAGCCTCCCGTGCCCCGCGAAGGTGAGACGGAATACTTCCAGAACTTGCCCGATTCGCAGCCTGCCGGCGACCCGGAGCGCCAGTTGCGCTCCCTGGAGATCCGCCGGCGCCTGGCCCGGGCGATGGGCCGCCTGGCCCCCCGCGAGCGTATGGTCTTCGAGTTGCGCCACTACCAGGGCCTGAAGCTGCGCGTCATCGGCGAAATGTGCGGAACCAGCGAGGAGACGGCCAAAAATTCCCTCTTCCGGGCCACCCAGAAGCTGCGCCTGGAGTTGGGAGACCTGATTTGAAGGGGAAGACATTATGAAGTGCAACGAACTGGAACGGAGCCTGGCTCTTTATCCCTACGACGAGCTCTCGGCCGAGGAGCGCCGGGCCTGCGACGAGCACCTGGCGGCGTGTCCCGCCTGCCGCGCCAAGCTGGAAGAAAGCGCGCGCATGAGGGAGTTGCTCAAGGAGCGGCCGCTGCCCGAGCCCACCTCCGAGATGCTGACCCAATGCCGCATGATGCTCGAGGAGTCGCTGGACCGCCAGCTCGCCCAGACGACCTGGCGCAGCATCTTCCGGGACTTCCGGGCCTCGCTGCGGGCCGTTTCCCCCGCCCAGGCGGGCGTGGCGGCGGCGATTCTGCTCTGCGGTTTCAGCCTGGGATGGCAAATGCGCCCGCGCTTCGCCGCTCAGACGCCCGCGACCCCCGCCGTCAAAGGTGCTTCGCTTGCCCCCTTCACCGGCTCCGACCTGGGAGACATGCGCATCAACGCCATCACCCAGGTTTCTCCCAGTCCGTCGGCCGACGGACAAATCCGCATCACCGTGGACGCCGAGCGGCGCGTCACCCTGGAAGGCTCGCTCGACGACCCCCACATCCGCCAGGTGCTGGTGGACGCGGTCAAGAGCTACGCCAATCCCGGCATCCGGCGTGAGAGCCTGGACGCCCTGCAGGCGGGCAGCAACGACCCCTCGGTGCGCGAAGCGCTCCTCTACACCATTGAGCACGACCCCAACGCCGGCATGCGCCTGAAGGCCATCCAGACCGTGCGCGAGATACCCTGGAGCCCGCAGCTGCGCCAGGCGCTGCTGAGCGCGCTGAAGCCCGGCAACAACCCCGGCGTGCGCGTGGCGGCGCTCAAGGTCCTGGTGGACCATGCCGACGCCTCCTCGCTCCCCGTGCTCGAGCGCATGGCGGCGAACGACCCGGACCGCTACGTGCGTTTGCAGTGCCTGAACGCCGTGCGCCGGCTGCAAGGAGATTTCTAATGCGCCCCCTGAACGGATGGAAAACGTTTTGCCTGACCACCGCGCTGCTGGTGGCGGGCGCGGCCTCTTTGCATGCCGCCCAAGACGCCTCCCTGAAGCGCGGCACTCCCCACCAGGAAGGATCCTCCTGGATCCAACAGGCCACCTGTCAGGCCCCCGCCAAGCCCGGCGGACGGCTCGTGGTGCGCGCCGACCTGGGCTCGGTGCGCGTCCAACCGGGCGCCGACAACCAAATTTCGTGCCGCATCAGCCTGCGCGCCTTCCTCTCCAACCGCGAAGCCGCACTCCACCTGCTCAACAGCTACGAGCTGGGCCTCCGCACCCTGCCGGGCGGAAACCTCGGCCTCACCGGCCGCTTCGCCAATCCCGGCTCCTCCCATAACCGGCTCTCCGTCAGTTACGAAATCCAGGTGCCCTTGCAGTTCAACCTGGATTTGAAGACCCGGGGTGGCGAGCTGCGCGTGGCGCAACTGGAAGGAGCGCTCAAGGGGGTGACCGCGGGCGGTGACATCCGCGCCGGCGACGTGGCCGGGCCGGTCGACCTCACCACCGCAGGCGGCGACATCCGCCTCGGCAACATCGGCGCGCGCCTGGAGGCGACCACGGCCGGGGGCGGCATCCGCGTCGGCGACGTCAAGGGCGACGCCGTGCTCGAAACGCGCGGGGGAGAAATCCGCGCCGGCAAGATCGCGGGCAGCGTCAATGCCCAGACGGCCGGTGGCGACATCATCCTGCAAGGCGCTTCCGGACCGGTGCGCGCGCAGACGGCGGGCGGACAGATCCGCATCGGACAGTGCGACGCCAGCATCCGCGCCCTCACCGCCGGCGGCAGCATCCACCTGCAGGGCGCCCGCGGCCTGGTGGACGCGCAAACGGCGGGAGGCAACATCGACCTGTTCCGCATGGAGAGCGCGGTGCGCGCCACCACCGCCGCGGGGCGCATCATGGCGGAAATCAACGCCAACCGCCGCACCTTCGCCCCTTCGCAACTCACCACCTCCATGGGCGACGTGCAGGTTTATCTCCCCCCCGACCTGCCCCTCACCATCAAGGCCGCCATCGCCCAGGCCTTCGGCCACAAGATCGTTTCCGACTTCCCGCTGCACATCCAGAGCGAGCAGGAGAGTTTCCGCCAGCGCTCGCAGAGCGGCGAAGCGCAGGTGAACGGCGGCGGCGACCTGCTGCGCATCCGCACGGTGATGGGCAACATCGAGATCCGCAAGCTCGACCCCCGCACCCTGGAAGAGCTGAAGAAGCGCCAGTTGGAGCTGGTGAAGCGCTTGCAGGAGAGCCGGCAGATGTTGGAGCAAATGAGGAAGCAACAACAGGAGATGATGAAGCGCTGGCAGAAAAGCCAGCCGCCCCACGACCCCGGAAGCGAGGATTAGGCTTCCCGGCGCGGGCAACCGAGCGAGAGGAGCAATGCCATGAAACGCACGACGGTATGGGCAGGAGTGATTCTAATGCTGTTGGGATGGGCGGGCGCCAACCTGCTGCGCGCCCAGTCGCCCGACACACCGCCCCGCGTGGAGCGCAAGGTCATCATCATGGGCGGGGAAGGAAGCTGGCTGGGTGTGGAGATTGACGACGTGACGGCGGCCAAGGCCCGCGAGTTGAAGCTCCCCGGCGACTACGGCGCCGCGGTCACGCGCGTCGAGGCCGACAGCCCCGCCGCCCGCGCCGGGCTGAAAACCGGCGACGTGATTCTGGAGTTCGCCGGCCAGCGCGTGCGCAGCGTCGCCGAGTTGTCGCGCCTGGTGCGCGAGACGCCCGTTGGGCGCTCCGTACCCATGCAGGTCAGCCGCGCCGGCAAGACCCTCTCGCTCACCGCCCAGATCGGCAAGCGGCCCCACAGCGAGTTTTCTCCCCACTTCGAAATGCCTCCCGTGCACATGCCCAAGTTCAAATTCAACTTCGCCTGGATGGGCCGGCCGCGGCTGGGAATCCTCGGCAACGACTTGACCTCGCAGCTCGCGCAATACTTCGGGGTCCAGCAGGGCAAGGGCGTGCTGGTCAGCCAGGTCAACGACGGCAGCGCCGCCCAGAAGGCGGGCCTGAAGGCCGGCGACGTGATCGTGAAGGTGGGCGACGAGGAAGTGGATTCGGTCTCCGAACTCCGCCACGCCCTGCGCGGCGACCAGAAGCAGGTGACCCTCACCATCGTGCGCAACCGTCAGGAGCAGAAGGTCTCGGTCGAATTACCGCCCGCCGAGTCCATGACCGGCCCCGAAAGCATGGCGGAATTGCGCGACTTGGGAATCAACCGCCGGGATATGGAACACCTGCGCACCGAAGCCCAGGCGCAGGCCGCCGAGATGGCCCAAAGCGCCCGCCAAATGGCGCAGCTCGACGCCCAACAGAAACAAGAGGTCCGGCGCGCCATGCAAGAACACAAGAAGCAGATGCAGGAGCTGAAAAAACAGCTCCAGAAGCTGAAGCTCGAACTGGGACGGCAGGCGATCTAGCCCCCCAGGTAGGGGGCGGCAGACCGGTGTTGACAAAGTAGGACCGACCGAATAGAATGGATTTTCTTATGGCAAGCGCCCTGGCACATCACCACCATTACTTTAGCTTTGGGGTGGGGTGTCAGTGGGCGGCTGCCTGAAACGCAGACCACGAAGCAAGGTTCGAGCCCGCTGACGAAAATCGGCGGGCTTTTTCATTTTAGGAGGAGACGACGCGACGATGGAGTTCAAGTATGAGAACGGACTGATTCCGGCCATCATCCAGGACAAGCACTCGGGCAAGGTGCTGATGCTCGGTTACATGAACGAAGAGGCCTACCAGCAGACGCTCAAGACCGGCTATGCGACCTTCTTCAGCCGCAGCCGCCAGAAGCTCTGGACCAAGGGCGAGACTTCCGGCCACCGTCTGAAGGTGCGCGAGATCCGCATGGACTGCGACCAGGACGCCCTGCTGGTGCAAGCCGACCTGACGGGCCCCGGCTGCTGCCACATGGGCTACAAATCGTGCTTTTTCCGCAAGCTTACCCCGGAGGGCGAAGAGGTGATCGCCGAACGGGAATTCGACCCCGCCAAAGTCTACGGCGAACGATCCTCGGAGAACCGAACATGACACTCAAGATGGGCATTCCCAAAGGCAGCTTGCAGGAATCGACGTTGCAGCTTTTCCGCCGCGCGGGCTACGACGTTACCGTCCGCTCGCGCTCCTATTTCCCCCACATCGACGACGACGAGATGGAGTGCATGCTCATCCGCGCCCAGGAGATGGCGCGCTACGTCGAGGACGGCATCCTCGACGCCGGCCTGACGGGCAAGGACTGGATCCTCGAAAACCAGGCGGACGTCTGCGAGCTCGCCGACCTTGTCTACGCCAAGCAGACCTTCGGCAAGGTGCGCTGGGTGCTGGCGGTGCCCAACGCTTCCCCGGTCGCGAGCGTCAAGGATTTGCAAGGCAAGATCATCTCCACCGAATTGGTCAAGGTCACCGAGCGCTATCTCGCCTCCAACGGCGTGAAGGCCAAGGTGGAATTTTCCTGGGGCGCCACCGAGGTCAAGCCCCCGGTGCTCGCCGACGCCATCGTGGAAGTGACCGAGACCGGCTCCTCGCTGCGCGCCAACGGCCTGCGCATCGTCGAGACGGTGCTCGAATCCAACACCAAGTTCATCGCCAACCGCGCCGCCTGGGGCGACCCCTGGAAGCGCCAAAAGATGGAAACCCTGCTCCTCCTCCTCAAAGGCGCCATCGAGGCGGCGGGCAAGGTGGGCCTGATGCTCAACGTGCACCGCGACGACCTGGAAAAAGTTCTGAGCGTGCTCCCGGCGCTCAAGCGCCCCACCGTCTCGCACCTGAGCGACAGCGACTGGCTGGCCGTCAATACGGTGATCGAGGAAAAAACCGTGCGCGAGATCATTCCGCGCCTGAAAGCCGCCAACCCCCAGGGGATCGTGGAA
>JBJKQV010000359.1:0-10171 GCA_046704985.1 Terriglobia bacterium | reverse complement strand
CACCTGGTCGCCTCAACCCGGCTATTCGCAGTTCATCGTGGCGGCCCTGGCCAATTTTTCGGGCGCGGTGGCCCGCGTGGAGCAATATCAAGCCCAGCAGCGCGCGGCTGCGGCGCCGCCGCCCGCGCCCACTCCCGCTCCCAAGACTATCCCCACGCCCGCCCCGGCGCCTCCTCCCGTGCCGCCCACCATCGTGCTCGTCGACCCGTCCGCTTCGCCCGGGCAGACGATTCAGGTTTCGAGCGCCACGTTGAAGATTCGCGGAGTGGTGATGGATGCGAAGGGCCTTCCGGTGGTTACCATCAACGGCGCCCCGGCGAATATGAAGCCGCGCAGCGCCCGGGCGGCGGAATTCTGGTCCGACCCGCTGACCCTCCAAGCGGGTGAGAACAAGTTCGAGATCGTGGCGGCCAGCAGCACCCAGGGCAAGGCGCAATTCACGCTGGTGGCCGACTATAAACCTCCGGCGCCACCGCCGGCTTCCACGCCTGCCGCCACCGCCGCCCCGCCGGCAACGCCCCATCCCAAGGCCCTCGGCCTTCAGGATATTCTCGACCTGCTGAAGAACTACGTCCCCAGCCCGCGCGTGGCGGAGCTGGTCAAGCAATACGGCCTGAAGTTTTCACCCAGCGCCGACGACTTGGAGCAGATTCGCGCCGCCGGCGGCGGCGACAAGCTCTTGAAAGCCATCGAGGACGCCGCCAAGGCGTCTTCGCCCTAAACGGATCGGGCCGGCCACGGCACGAATATAAGGCCAAGCTTCGCGCCGGGGAGGAGCCATGAAATTCGACCAGCGAGCGGGAAGCGCGAGCGAAGATTCGAAACCACGGCTTTGCCGGGAGGTCGCGCATTGACCCCGCACCCCCGCCTCGGCCCCCGGCGCGCCGTCTGGACCTTGCTGGCCGCGGCCGCGCTGAGCGTGGCAATCTTTCCGAGATTTGCGGTGGCCAGGAAACACCGCCCGTCCGCCTGGACCCCGCAGGCTTTCCAAGCCTACAAACCGCAACTGCTCCACGCCAAAACCAACCCCACGCTGCGCTTTCCGGTGGCTTATAACTACCACTTGGTGAGCCAGTCGTTGTCGTACGGTTGGCTGGATATCTCGCAGACCAGCGTCCGCTATATCCCCGAGCAGCCTGCCGACCAGCGGCAGAACGGCTTCGTGATGGCTCGTAACAAAACCCTCAAGACCAAGATCGATCCTGCGAGCTTTCTAAAACTGTACAGCCCCGACAAGAAGGCGGGCCTCTTTTACGTGCCCGAGTGCGATTGGGGAAAAATCCATACGGGTATGTTCTCCAACGACGTCGTCCGCAATGCCTCCCTAAATGGCGGCGGGACGGTCACCATCCAGGAAGCTATCGAGCATTTCAACCGCCTGCTGGCCCTGGCGCGGCCGGCGCCGCCGCCGGCCCCCGTGGTGAGGCTGATCGTCGCGCCGCTGACGGTAGAAAAGGGCCGGCCGGTGACTCTCTCCTGGACGTCCACCCACTCGACCAGCGCCGATCTGGAGCCGGGGGTGGGCAAGGTATCGCCCACCGGGACGACTTCGGTGACGGCGACGCAAACCACCGACTACATCCTGACCGCCACTGGGCCGGGAGGCTCGGTCAGCGCCAAAGCGCACGTGACGGTCAAGGCTCCGCCGCCCAATTCTCCTCCCACGCTGATTGTGACCGATCCGGCCCTGGGGGCCTCGGGGCAGACGGTGGAAGTTCACAAGGCGATGTTCTCGATCCGGGGAGTGGCGACCGACCAGGCAGGGCTTCCCACGGTGAGGGTGAACGGTGTGGACGCGATCATGCGGCCGCGCGACGCGCACTCGGCGGAGTTCTGGTCGGATCCGGCGGAGCTGCGGGCGGGAGCGAACAAGTTCCAGATCGTGGCGACGGGGCCGAAAGGCGAAGACACGCACTTTGATTTCACCGCGCGCTACGTACCGGCGGTGACGTCTGCCCCAGCCGCGCGCACGGCGCCGGCGGCGACCCATTCGCAGGCCCTCAGCCTTCAGGACATCCTCGACCTGCTGAAGAACTACGTTCCCAGCCAGCGCGTGGAGGGATTGGTGAAGCAGTTTGGGGTGAAGTTCCGGCCCACGGCGCAGGACCTGAAAGCGCTGCGGGCGGCGGGAGCCGACGACGATCTTGTGGACGCGGTGCTGCTGGCTTCCCAGGCGGCGCACCCATAGCGGTTTGTGGACGGCGTGCCGCGGCGATTGCAAGCTCCGACCCGTCGCGAATATAATGGGCGCGTTTGGGAGGCCGTGGGACCCCACTCCGCAAGACCCTTCCGGGAGGACGACGATTGATGAACCCCCTGCGTCTCAGCCGTAAAAGCCTGCGCGCGGCGCTTGCCGGGCTGTTGATCGGCGGGCTGGGGATGGGAATTTTCTGTCAACCCGCCGCGGCCGTGCGCAGACGCACCCCTGTTGTGCCGCAGAGCTTCGACTCGGTGAAGCCGCAACTGCTCAATGCCGGGTCCAACCCAACCTTGCGGTTTCCTATTGCCTACATCTATAGATCATTCGGACCGGGGCTTTCTTACGGATGGCTGGACATCACGCGGGAGAAGGTCCGCTACACACCGCAGCTGCCTCCCGCGCGGGTCGGCAAGGGGTTCGAGTTCACGTCGGCGGAAATGCGCAAGGCCAAGTTCGAAAAGTCGGGGTTTCTGCAATTCGAAACCTCGCAGGGCAAGTTCACCATTTTCTACATGCCGGAGCACGCTTGGCAAGACATTCGCACCGGCTTCTTCTCCAACGGCTACGGAGGGGTATTCCCCTACGTCAAGATGAACCGCTACGGGACCAGCGTGATTCAGGAGGCGGTCGAAGGTTTTGACAAGATGGTGGCCCGGGTGACGCCTCCGCCTCCGCCGCCTCCCGTGGTGAACCTGGTGGCGGCGCCGCAGTCGGTGGAGAAGGGCCAGCCGGTGACGCTTTCCTGGACGTCCACGCATTCGACCGGCGCCGACCTGGAGCCCGGCATCGGCAAGGTGGCGCCCACCGGCACGACCTCGGTGATGCCGGAGCAGACCACCGACTACACGGTGACGGCCACCGGGCCGGGAGGCTCGGTCAGCGCCAGCGCGCACGTGACGGTCAAGGCCCCGCCGCCCGCCGCTCCCCCTACTCTGATCCTCGTGGACCCGGCGGTCGAGACTTCGGGGCAGAAGCTGGAAGTTCACAACGAGATGTTCTCGATCCGCGGGGTGGCGACCGACCAGGAGGGACTGCCCACGGTGACCATCAACGGCGTGGCCACGGCCATGAAGCCGCGCGGGGCGCACTCGGCGGAGTTCTGGTCCGACCCGGCGAAGCTGCAGGCGGGGGACAATCAGTTTCAGATCGTCGCCACGGGGCCGCACGGCGTGCAGGCGCACCTGAACTTTGTGGCGCACTACGCTCCGCCCGCCCCGCCGCCCGCTCCCAAGCCCGTGGCCAAGCCGGCGCCCAACCCCCAGGCGCTCAGCCTGCCGGACATCGTCGACCTGCTCAAGAACTTCGTGCCCAGCGAGCGGGTGGCGGACCTGATTAAACAGTTTGGCTTGAAGTTTGTCCCTACCGAGGACGATCTGGACGCCATCCGCAAAGCGGGCGGCTCATCGGTCTTGATTGACGCGGTCCGCCAGGCGGGGGCGGCCGAGCAGCCTAAGCCTTGACCTCGGGCTTGCGCAGGCCGAATTTTTCCACCCGGTATTGCAGCGTGCGGAAGGTCATACCCAGAAGCTGTGCGGCGCGGGTAATGTTCCAGTTGGTGCGCTCCAGGGCTTCCAGCAGTTTGGCCTTTTCGTGCTCTTCCCACGAAGCTTCGGCAATGACGGGTTCGAGCTCGCGCGCGGCGGCCGGCCGGCCGCCCGCCGGAAAGGCCGCGGGCTGAAGAATTTCCGGCGGCAGATCGCGCAATTCCACCCAATCGCTCTCTCCCAGCAGCATGGCGCGCTCCAGCGCCCACTCGAGCTGGCGCACGTTGCCCGGCCAGGAGTAGGCCTTGAGGGCCTCGAGCGCCTCGGGCGTGATGCCTTCAACCACCCGCCCCTCCGCCGCCGCTTTGCCCATAAACAGGCGGGTCAGCAGCTCGATGTCCTCCGGGCGCTCCCGCAGCGGCGGGCACTCGATGGGAATCACCTTCAGCCGGTAATAAAGATCCTCGCGGAACTTTCCTTCCTGGAGCATCTGCTCCAGGTTGCGGTTGGTGGCGGCCACGATGCGCACGTCCACCTTCAGCGCCTCGGTGCCGCCCACGCGCAGGATCTCGCGCTCCTGCAAGGCGCGCAGAATCTTGGCTTGCAGCGCCAGGCTGGTGTCGCCGATCTCGTCCAGAAAGAGCGTCGAGTGGTGGGCCCGTTCGAACAAGCCCTTCTTTTGCTGGTGGGCGTCGGTGAAGGCGCCCTTCTCGTGGCCGAAGAGCTCGCTTTCGAGCAGCGTTTCGGTGAGCGAGGCGCAGTTGACGGCCAGGAAGGGGCGGTCGCGCCGCGGGCTGTGGCGGTGGATTTCGCGCGCCACCAATTCCTTGCCCGTGCCGCTCTCACCCAGGATCAGCACCGTGTGCGAGGTGGGGGCGACTTTCAGAATCATCCGGATCATCGCCTTGATGGCCGGCGATTCGCCCACGATGCTCTGCTTGAGCCCCGCCAGGTGCTCGAAGACCTCGCCCACCACCTTCAGTAGCTCGTCGCGGTCCACGGGCTTTTCCAGGTAGCGGTAAACGCCGCGCTTGGTGGCCTCGATGGCGGACTGGATGGAGGGATAACCTGTAATCAGGATGACGGTGATGGAAGGGTCGGCGGCCTGGATTTCCGCCAGCAGCTGTATCCCCGTCATGCCCGTCAGGTTGAGGTCGGTGAGCACCAGGTCGAAGCGCTTCTGGGCGAGCAGCGAGAGCGCCACCTCGCCGCTGGGCGCGGTTTCGGTCTCGTAGCCTTCGCCCTCCAGGATGTCGCGGTAAATCTCCCGCTGGCGCTCTTCGTCGTCCACCACCAGAATGCATCCGGAAGGCATGAGATCCTCAAATCGCCGAAGAAGATTCGGCCACGGCGGGCTGCGGGACCCGGGGACCGTCGAGCGGCAGCTCGATGACGATCACCGCCCCCGGCGCCTCGCTCGCGGCGACGGCGATGCGCCCCCCGTGGTCCTCCACGATCTTGCGCGTGATGGCCAGGCCCAGGCCGAAGCCCGTCGCCTTGGTGGAAAAGAAAGGCGCAAAGACCTTCTCGCGCTCCTCGGGCGCGATGCCGGGGCCGGTGTCCGCAAAGCTGATCTGCACCGACCCGGCGCCCGCCTCGCCGGCCAGCCGGCGCGCCGAGACCAGGATTTCGCCCCCCCGCGGCATGGCCTGCACGGCGTTGGTGAGAATGTTCAGGAAGCAGGTTTTGAGCTGCGCCGGGTCGGCCTGGAGCGTCAGGCCTTCTTCGGGCAGGTGCGTGCTCAGGCGGATGTGTTGCTGCGCGGCCTGCTTTTCCACCAGGGCGGCGGCCTGCTGCACCACCTTGTGCAGCTCGCAGGGGGCGAGCGCCGGAGGCGCCATCCGGCCCGCGGCGAGCACGTCGTTGACCAGGCGATTGAGCCGCGCGATTTCTTCCTTCATGTTCTGCAAATTGCGGTGCAGGTCGCGCGCCGTGCGCGGGTCGGCGTCCAGGTGCTTGGCGCGCAGCTGGTCCACGCTCAGGTTGATAAAGTTGAGCGAGTTGCGCACCTCGTGCGCCACCGTGGCGGCAAAGCGTCCCATGAGCGAGAGCTTTTCGGCTTCGTAGAGGCGCTCCTGGAGCGCGCGGTTCTCGCGCAAGCGGCTCACCATTTGGTTGAAAGTCTGCGCCAGGCGCCCCATCTCTCCCGTCCCGGTGGCGGGCAGGGCCACGTTCAGGTTTCCCTGCGAGACTTGCTGGGCGGCGAGCGCCAGCTCGTCCACGGGCTTGGTGAAGCGGAAAGCCAGGTAGACAACCGCGAAAATACCCGCCAGCATGGTGACCAGCGTCCAGGCCAGGCGCACCATGTACATGCGGCGCAGCAGCGCGCCCACCGCGTCCATTTCGCCGCGAATCTGCGCGTAGCCCAGCACCTTGTCGCCCTGAATGAGCGGGAACTCCACCACGTAGGGCTTCTGCTCGACGCTGGGGTCAACGTCCACGTCGTGCAGCTCGGCGGAAATCTTGATGGGATCGAGCTTGGCGGGCCCGCGCCGGCGCTTGATCTTGATCTTCTTGCCCACCTGCCCGGGCGTGGTGCTGGCCACCACCTCGCCGCTGGGTGAGGCCAGGGTGACCGAAGACATCCCGGCGTCGTTAAGCGCCTGCATGTAGGTGTCCAGGGCCTGCTTGCGGCTGACGTCGGGCGGAAGGCGCATCTGCGTCAACTGGATGATTTGCAGCAGGTCGGAGGTTTGCCCGGCCACGTAGGCTTTGATTTGGCGGTTGTGCTGCACGTAGGCGTACATCAGGATGGCGCTCGTGCAAGCCATGGTCAGAAACATGATGAGCGCCAGGCGGGTGCGAAATCGCAGGTTAGCGAGAGGGGTCCTCAAAGTCGGGCCTCAGGGGGCCGTGCCCCCGGTACCATCCCTTGATGCCTGATTCTACCGGAGAGGTTGTAAGGGGTCAACGCGGGGCCGCGGCCGCCCCGGGGGGCGGTTTGACAATCCCCGCGCCACGTCATATAAGTAGTCTTCTCGGGTAATCGTCAAGCAAGGATGCACTCAGCGTGAACGGCGCGCGCCTTCGGGCGCGGGCCGCGCAATTTTGGCGGAGGTTCGGGCGATGAAGCTGCGCGTGAAGATCAACGGGAAGTGGCGGGAGGACGAGGTGCCGGCCCGCCTGCTGCTGGTCCACTACCTGCGGGAAGTGGCGGGGCTGACCGGCACCCATATCGGCTGCGAAACATCCTTGTGCGGCGCCTGCACGGTGCTTCTCGACGGCCAGGCGGTGAAGTCGTGCACCATGTTTGCGGTGCAGGCCGAGGGCGCCGAGATCACGACCATCGAGGGCCTGGGGCAGGAAGGCGCGCTCCATCCCTTGCAGCAGGGCTTCTGGGAAGAGCACGGCCTGCAGTGCGGCTTCTGTACCCCGGGCATGATCCTGGCCGCCCACCAACTGCTGGCCCGCAACCCTCACCCCTCGCAGGAAGAGATTCGCAAAGGTTTGGAAGGGAACCTGTGCCGGTGCACGGGCTATCAGCACATTGTCAAGGCGGTGGAATACGCAGCGGAGAAAGGCAGTGAACAGTGAACAGTGACGAGCAAAAGGCCAGCGCGGTCGCTGGATTGTTTCTCGCCACTTGCCACTGATCACTTGCCACTGCTTTAAAGGGGCACGACGATGGCGGAAAAAATTCTTGGCCAGCGCATCAAGCGCAAAGAAGACCCGCGGCTGATCCAGGGGCGGGCGCACTACGTGGACGACCTGAAGCTGGACGGCATGCTGCACTTGGCGTTTGTGCGGAGCGTGTACGCCCACGCGCGCATCAAGGGCATCCAGGACGCCGCGGCGCGCGCCCTGCCGGGGGTGGCTGAGGTTCTGACGGGGAAGGATCTGGAGGGCAAGCTCGGCTTCGTCCCCTGCGCGGCGGGCATGAAGGACCTGAAGGTTCCCGACCATCCCTGCCTGGCGGTCGGCGAGGTGCACCACGTCGGCGAGCCGGTGGCCGCGGTCATCGCCCGCGACCGCTACATCGCCCAGGACGCCGCGGACCTGATCGAAGTCGAATACGAAATGCTGCCCGCCGTCCTCGACCCGGAGAAGGCCCTGGAGAAGGATGCGCCGCTCGTCCACAGTGCGCTGGGCACCAATCTGGCCTTTACTTCCGTCCTCGAAAACGGCGACTGGAAGGCCCTGGAAAACGATTCCAGCCTCAAGGTGGTTCGCCAGCGTTTGATCAACCAGCGACTGGCGGTGGTTTCCATGGAGACGCGCGGGGTGATCGCCAGTTACCAGCCCGGCGAAGAGACCTTGACCGTCTGGTCCTCGACGCAGATTCCCCACCTGCTCAAGACCCAGCTCGCCGTCATGACCGGCTTGGACGAGGCGCGCTGCCGGGTGATCACTCCGGAAGTGGGCGGCGCGTTCGGCGGCAAGCTGAACGTTTACGGCGAAGAAGGCGTGGCCTGTTTCGCCTCGCGCCGGCTGGGCAAGCCCGTCAAGTGGATCGAAGACCGGCGCGAGCACATGCAGTCCACCATCCACGGGCGCGACCAGATCGACGACCTGGAAATCTTCTTCACCGCCGAGGGCGTGGTGAAAGGCCTGAAGTGCCGCATCCTCGCCGACCTGGGCGCTTATCATCAGCTGCTCACTCCCGCCATTCCGGCCTTTACCGGCCTGATGATTCTGGGCGCCTACCACATTCCCAACGTGTGGGTGGAGACGCGCGGGGTGCTCACCAACAAGATGGCCACTGACGCTTACCGCGGCGCCGGCCGCCCGGAAGCCACCTACATCATCGAGCGCGCCATCGACCTGGTGGCGCACGAGCTGGGCATGGACCCCGCCGAGATCCGCGAGAAGAATTATCCTTCTCCCAAAGAATTTCCCCTCACCCAGGCGACCGGGGTCACTTACGATTCGGCGAACTACATGAAGGCCTTCAAGAAGGTTTTGAAAACCGCCGGCTACGCCAAGCTGCGCCGCGAGCAGCAGCAGATGCGCAAGAAGGGGAAGTACCTGGGCATCGGACTGTGCAGCTACGTGGAGATTTCCGCGCTGGGGCCGTCTTCGCGCATGCCCGCGGGCGGCTGGGAATTCGGCATGGTGCGCGTGGAGCCCACCGGCAAGGTGACGGTTTACACCGGCACTTCGCCGCACGGGCAGGGCGAGGAGACCAGCTTTGCGCAAATTGCCGCGGCGGAGTTGGGAATTTCCTTCGACGACGTCACCGTCCTGCACGGCGACACGTCGGTGGTGCAGCACGGCATCGGAACCTTCGGCAGCCGCGCCACCGCCGTGGGCGGCAGCGCCGTTTACGGCGCCGCGCAGCGCGTGAAGAAAAAGATGGCGCGCCTGGCGGCGGGCAAGCTCAAGGTGAAGCCCGGCGAGCTGGAGTTTGTGGACGGGAAAATCCAGACCGCCGACGGCGCCGCCTCGCTGCCCTTTGCCAAGGTGGCTGCCGACGCCTACTACGCGCGCAAGCTGCCGCGCGGGACGGAACCCGGCTTGACCGAGCAGATGGTTTTCGAGCCCGATAATTTCACTTTCCCCTTCGGCGCCCACCTGGCGGTGGTGGAAGTGGACGCGGAAACCGGCGGCGTGCGCCTGCGCGACTATTTCGCCGTGGACGATTGCGGGCGCATCCTCAATCCGCTGCTGGTGGACGGCCAGGTGCACGGCGGGCTGGCGCAGGGCATCGGCCAGGCGCTTTATGAGGAGCACGTCTACGACGAGAACGGGCAACTGCTCAGCGGCTCGCTGATGGACTACGCCGTGCCCAAGGCCCATCAGTTTCCCTGGTTCCAGACTTCCCACACCGTCACGCCCACCAAGGTGAATCCCCTGGGCGTCAAGGGCGTGGGCGAAGCGGGAACCATCGGCTCGACGGCCGCCATCGTCAACGCCGTCGTGGACGCGCTCGCGCCTTTCGGCGTGCGCCACCTCGACATGCCCCTGCGGCCGGAAAAGATCTGGAAGGTTCTGAAGCAGGGGCAAAAGCAGTGACAAGTGACGAGTGACGAGTGACGAGCAAGAAAGGTAGTGGCAAGCGAGGAACTGAGCAAAGTGGAAGGTGTGAAGGATGAAGGGTAAAGGCTAAAGGGTAAAGGTTAAAAAATAAGACCAAGCCCAATGGTCGAAATCATGTTCTTTACCCTTTAGCCTTTACCCTTTAGCGTGCGGCGTTGCTACATCGTTGTTTCAGAGGAGACGAAATGATTCCTCCATCCTTTGAGTATCACGCGGCCGCCGATTTGGCAGAGGCCACGCGCCTCATCGCCGAGTACGGCGCGGAAGGCAAGGTGCTGGCGGGCGGGCACAGCCTGATTCCGCTCATGAAGCTGCGCCTGGCCGCGCCCCAGCACCTGGTGGACCTGGGGCGCATCGCGGAGTTGAGTTACATCCGCGAAGAGGCGGGGCGGGTTCAGATCGGCGCGCTCACCACGCACTACCAGATCGAATCCTCGGCGCTGCTGAAGGAAAAGTGCCCGCTCCTTCCCGAGACCGCGCAGGAGATCGGCGACGCGCAGGTGCGCAACCG
>JBJKQV010000358.1:0-5326 GCA_046704985.1 Terriglobia bacterium | reverse complement strand
CCCCAGGAGGTGGCGAGCTCGCGCAACGATTGCTCTCCCAGACCTTGCAGCAGGTTCGCGCCGCCCGGATTCTCCACCGCCTCCAGGGCGCGGCGATGATAGTCGTCCGCCTTGGGGTGGAGCATCTCGGCAACTTCCGCGGCCAGGTCGCTGAGATCCAGCCCGTCGTAAACGGGCGAAAATCCCGCCGCCACCGCCTCCAGGTGGCGATAGACGGCGGGTTCGAAGCGCAGCGCACGCGCGTCGCCGCCAGATTCGTTCCCGACCAGCGCCGCCAGAAATTCCGGCGGCACCGACGAGGCGCGGCAGGCGCGAGCGATCCACTCGCCGCAGCCGTGCGCGATGCGTTCCATCAGGCGGCGTTCGGCCGGGTCGTGGCCGGCGCGAACGGGCGTTGGCCGCCGCGCCCCGCGGCGCTTCCTGACCGAGGATGTTTTATGCGATGTCATGTGCCTAGCCTAGCAGCGCGCTATGCGACCATGGCTAAACCCGTTAACAGCGCGAAACTATTTTCTATCTGCCCCCGTCTCAACGGCTTGGCTTCAGGGTTGGGCAGGGGTGCGGACGTTTCGTCCCTCCGGGCCTCGCCGGTGGGTCGATCCTGGTCCCTAGGCTAGTCGCCGGATCCCGCCGGTTCGCTCTGGTGCGCTCTGGTGCGGGATTTGAGGGTCTGGTGCGGACGGGTTATGATGGCAAACGATGCGGGCGATCGTGCAAAGGGTGTTGCGGGCCGAAGTGCGCGTGGGAGACCGCGTCGCGGGGCGCATCGGGCGCGGCCTGCTGGTGCTGGTGGCGGTGGGCGAGGGCGACCGCGCCGAGACGGCGCGCGCGCTGGCCGCGAAGATCGTCTCCCTGCGCGTCTTCGACAACCCCCAGGGACGCATGGACCTCTCACTCGCCGAGGCTGGCGGTGGCCTTCTGTGCGTTCCCGAGTTCACGCTCTACGGCGATTGCCGCAAGGGCCGGCGGCCGAACTACCAGCGTGCTCTGCCGCCCGCCGAGGCGCGGCCCCTCTACGAAGCCTTCGTCGAAGCTCTGCGCGCGGTGCTGCCGCCGGGCGCCGCACTGGCCACGGGAGAATTTCAGGCAATGATGGAAGTCGAGTCGGTGAACGACGGCCCGGTGACGCTGTGGCTGGACTGGGAAGAAGAATCGTAGGCGGTACTGAGCGGCATTGCGCGGGCCGCCCCACGCGCACAAAATCCTACCAGCGAATTTCCAAACCTTCGAACGCCGCGCGGGCGCGCGGAAATCGCTTTCGGGCGCTGCGCTCGTGGCGGCGCACGGCGCGGTCGTCGCTGTCGGGGTCGAAGTGGAAAAGCAGCAGCCGCTTGACGCCCGCCTGCCTGGCGATCTCGACGCCGTCATTCCAGGAGCTGTGGCCCCAGCCTTTTCTCGCGCCGCGCAATTGGCGGCGGGAATACTGCGAGTCGTAGACAAGCGCGTCAGCGCCTCGCGCCAGCTCGAGCAAGTTCCGGTCGGCGCGCGGGTTCCCCGGCTCGTTGTCGGTGGCGTAGACGATGGCGTGGCCGTCCGACTCCACGCGGAACGCCAGGCAGCCCTGCGGATGGTTGACGAGCCGGGCGGCCACGCGAAAGTCTCCGCATGCGAATTCCCCGCCCTGAACTTGCGCAAACGTCCGCCGCGCCAGCATGGCACTCATCTCGACAGGGAAGTAAGGCTCCATCATCTGCCCGTGCAGAGCGCTCGCCATTCTTCCACCCGGAGCGCGCAGGGCGTGAAAGTGGAATTCATTCTTTCGGTGGTAGAGGGGCGTGAAGAAAGGAATTCCCTGGATGTGGTCCCAGTGATAGTGGCTGATGAGGATGTGGGCGCGGATCGCCCGGCGGCCGAATTCCTTTTCCAGCGCGTGGCCCAGCATGCGCAAGCCGCTGCCGCAGTCGATGATCAGCAAGCCGCCGGCGCGCGAGCGGATTTCCAAGCAAGGCGTGTTGCCTCCGAACTTGAGATTCTCCGCCTGCGGAGTCGGTGTGGAACCTCTGACGCCCCAGAATTTGACACGCATAGTCGAGTCGCGATAACGCCGCTCCTTTCAATATCAGATTCGCGGCGCGCCGCCAAGGGAAATTTCTGTTTCCCGCCGCTGCTCGGCCGGCGCGCGCTCGCGGCGAAAGAGCACCTGCAGCCGCTCGCGCCATTGCTGGTTCAGTCCCACGCGCACGATTTCGATCGCGGGGTCGAGGTAGCGCAGCACGCGGTCGGTCGAGGAATGAAAGCGGAAAGCGGGCGAGACCAAATAGAGGAGCGGCGGCAGGGCAGCGAGTTCGGTCTCCGTAAAGTATCCGCTCGAAGCAAAGGCGCCGCGCTCGGCGAGCCACTTCACACGCAGCCAGTAATCGAGCCCTTGCAGCGGCAGGTTGATCGCTTCCTGAAGTTTCAGTTCGATGACCGCCAAGCGACCCTGCCGGGTGACGGCGAGCAGGTCGATCACCCCGCGCTCCTGCCCCGCGAAGGCAGGGACCTGCGAATAGGCCAAGTGCGGCGAAAGCGCCGGGTCGAGCCGCGTCAGGTCCTCGAGCACCAGGCGCTCCAGCCAGCGCTCGCCTTGCAGTCGATAGAGGTCGTCGTTGGTGCGGGAGCTCGCGGCGCGACGTACTCGCAGCGCGCGCTCCACGAAGGCGCGGAACTCGCCGCGGTTGGAGGCCTCGAGCTCGCGCACATCGCCTTCCAGCCCGAACAGCACGCGCGGCGTCACGCGCCCTTCCAGGCGGGCGATCTCCAGTCCGCGCACGCGCAGGGAGAGGAAATTTCCGGTGGGATCAGGGACGACGTCCACCTGCTCCGCCGCCTCGCCCAGCAGCTCGCCGAGCAAC
The DNA here is from genome assembly GCA_046704985.1 of Terriglobia bacterium. Classification (GTDB taxonomy): domain Bacteria; phylum Acidobacteriota; class Terriglobia; order UBA7540; family UBA7540; genus JBJKQV01. Next base: position 2,492 of record JBJKQV010000358.1, on the reverse strand, counting down.
CCGGCGTGCTGATCGAGGAGCGCTTCGCCCTGGCGGCGCGGCACCAGGCGCGTCGCGACGTTGCCGAAATCTTTCACATCCACCGGCTCGGCGCGTCCGCCGCGCGCGTCCCAGGCAAAGAGCTCCGCGTGCAAGGCGCGGTGATTCAGGCAAGCGGCGCGGTGAGCGCTCAGCTGCACGGCGCGCGCGGGGAGAAAGAGCTTAAGCCCCGCCACACTTGCCCGCGGCTCGTGGGCGCGCAGCCAGTCGAGCCAAATGAGCCCCTGCACCAGCGCCGTGTCGCCGGCGGCGGGAGGCTCGTCTTCTCCCAGCCCCAGAAACGCCCAGGCGCTTCTTCCCTGGCGCGCCAGCCCACGCGTGTACCAGGCCGAAAAGGAGTGCTCGCGGTCGGAGCGGTTGGAGACGCGTTGGAATTTCCAGCCGGGGTAGGCGCGTTCGAGGAGCGCCAGCAATTCGTGCCGCGTCCGCGCGCGCGAAGCGGGGGGCGGCTCGCCGCGCGCCTTACCCGCGCGAGCCGGCTCCAGGTCGCGCAGCTCGAGCGTGGAACTCTGCCGCGCCCCCGGCTTGCGCACGAAAAGCCCCAGGCGCCCGCGGTCTCGGTAGGCGGCTTCCTCGACGCGCCGTCCCATCGAGCGCGCGTCGTTCCACACCTCCAGCAGCAGCTTGCCGAACTCGACGCTCAGCTTCCAGCGCGCCGCCGTCAGGTCGAACAGTTCTTCCTCGTCCTCGACCACGACCGGGTGGCGCAGGGACCGCACAAAGGTTTCGATTTCCAGTTGCAGCGTGCGGAGTGAGTCCGGCTGAGGGGCAAGCATGGCGACTCGCCGCCATTATAGCCCCAGGCGAGCCGCCCGGCACCTCACGAAGAAGCGTAGGCGGGGACGGCGGATTCCTCGCCCGCCTCGGGCGCGGCGGCCCGGGCCTTGGGCCAGACCGCCAGGAACATCACCCGGCTGCTGGCGGGGGGAACGTGGATGTAGTAAACCTGCGAGGCACCCTCCACCTCGTAGAAGTTCTTGCGGCGCGGGTCGGGGGTCACCTCGGCGCCGGCAGAGAGCAGCCGGCGGAGCGCTTCCACATCCTGCCAAGGATGGTTGCGAAGATTCCGGATTTGGGCGATTTCGATACGCAGTGTCATAGCCATCCTCCCTCGGCCCGTGCCTCGGCCTCTTAATCAGAATTACGCGCCCGCGCCCCCTAAGGTTCCAAGAAGTTGTCAGCTTCCCCCACGCTGTGCGGGGTGAAACTGCGGGCCGCTTCATTAAGCTTAGACGTGGTTGGAGGGAAAACGTAATACCCTTGTAACCTCCAGGCCGGAAAGCACTTGCGCGGGAGGAAGGGGCGAAATAGACTGTCGGTTCAAGCATTTGCGGCGGGCTGTCGCGCCTTACCGCACGAGGGGAGATCAAATGAAGTATCGCAAGTTTGGGAAAACGGGTTGGCAGGTCAGTGAAATCGGCTACGGCATGTGGGGTCTGGCGGGCTGGACGGGCAGCAATCCGGGAGAAGTCTGGAAGGCTTTGCAGCGCGCCGTCGAGCTGGGCTGCAATTTCTTCGACACCGCCTGGGCTTACGGCGAAGGCAAGAGCGAAGCGGAGCTGGGCCGCCTGGTGCGCGCCTATCCCGGCAAGCGGCTTTACACGGCGAGCAAGATTCCACCCAAAAATCTCCGCTGGCCCAGCCGCCGCGAATACTCCCTCGACGACTGCTTCCCGCCCGACCACATTGAGAAGTACGTGCACGAGAGCCTGAAGAACGCGGGGCTGGAGAGCTTCGACCTGATGCAGTTCCACGTTTGGGAAGATCAGTGGCTCGACGACGACCGCCTGCTGAAGAAGATGGACGATCTGCGCGCCCAGAAGCTGATCCATGCCGTGGGCATCAGCATCAACCGCTGGGAGCCGTGGAACGGCGTGCGCGCCGTGCGCACGGGCCTGATCGACGCCGTGCAGGTGATCTACAACATCTTCGACCAGAACCCCGAGGACGAACTCTTTCCCGCCTGCCGCGATATGAACGTGGCGGTCATCGCCCGCGTGCCTTTCGACGAGGGCACGCTCACCGGCACCCTCACCCGCGACGCCAAGTGGCCGAAGGGCGATTGGCGCAATACCTACTTCGTGCCGGAGAATCTGAAGTCGAGTTTGGATCGTGCCGAAGCGCTGGCGCCGCTGGTTCCCGCCGGCATGACCTTGCCGGAGATGGCCCTGCGCTTCATTCTCTCCAACCCCGATGTGGCGACGATCATTCCCGGCATGCGCACCGTGAAACACGTGGAGGCAAACCTGGGAGCGAGCGAGCGCGGTTCGCTGCCCGCCGAGCTGCACGCGCGGCTGCGCCCCCACCGCTGGGTGCGCACGCCCACCAAGTGGTCGCAATAGCAGAGACTCCAAAACGTACCTGGGTGCCGCGATGAAGACTCGACCCACTTTCTTTCCCACGCCGGCGGAATTCCGCCGCTGGCTCGGCCTGCACCACGCAAAGGCCGACGA
>JBJKQV010000357.1:0-4648 GCA_046704985.1 Terriglobia bacterium | reverse complement strand
ACCATCACCACATCCTCAGCGAAGCGGACGCGGCGCGGCAGCGGTTCCTGCTCTACCTGGTGCGCCTGGCCAGCGAGTCGCTGGCCCTGGCGCTCGACCTGATGGGCATCGAGATTCCCGACCGGATGTAAAGCCCCGTTGTTAATCGGAATAATTCATAATCAAATCAACGAGCGTGGGCAAGGCGCCGCCGGTGGGCCCTTTGCCGCGGTATGGCTTGTCTTCGTTCGACCAGCGCGTGCCGGCGATATCGAGGTGCACCCAGGGAGTGTCGGCGACGAATTCGCCCACGAACATGGCGGCGGTGATGGCGCCGCCGTAGCGCCCGCCGGTGTTGGCGATGTCGGCGATGGAGCTCTTGTAGAGGTCGCGGTATTCGTCGTCGATGGGCAGTTGCCACATGCGCTCGCCGGCCGCGCGGGCGCTCGCCAGCACGCGGTCCACCCACTTCTGGTCCCAGCCGAAAACGCCGGTGGTGATGTTGCCGAGCGCGATCATCACCGCGCCGGTGAGCGTGGCGGCGTCAATCAGCGCCGTGCAGCCCAGCTTCTCGCGCGCGTAAGTGAGCGCGTCGCCCAGCGCCAGGCGCCCTTCGGCGTCGGTATTGAGCACTTCGATGGTCTTACCCGACATCGAGGTGACCACGTCGCCGGGGCGGTAGGATTTGCCGCTGGGCATGTTCTCGGCGGCCGGGATGACGGCGTTGACGCGCAGGCGGGGCTTGAGCGCGGCCAGGGCGCGCATCACGCCCAGCATGGTGGCACCGCCCGCCATGTCGGTCTTCATCTCGTGCATGGATTCGCTGGGCTTGATGGAGATGCCGCCCGAGTCGAAGGTGATGCCCTTGCCCACCAGGCCGATGACGGGCGCGGCCGGGGCTTGGGGGTGCGCGTAGCGGACCACAATCAGGCGCGGCGGAGCGTCGCTGCCCTGCCCCACCGCCCACAGCGCTCCCATCTTGAGCCCCTGAATCTTCTTCTCGTCCAGGACCTCGCACTCCAGACCCGCCTCGGCCGCCATCTTCTTTGCGCGCTCGGCGAGCACCGCGGGGGTCATGTTGTTGGAGGGCTCGTTGACGAGGTCGCGGACGAAGTTCTGAGACTCGGCAATCACGCGTCCACGCTCCAGCCCGGCGCGCGCCGCGTCGCTGGGAGCGCCGCCCGTCGCCAGCCACAGGCGCTCCATCTTTCGCGCGCCGTTCTTCTCGGTGCGATAGGGGTCGGCGTCGTAGTCGGCCACCAAAGCGCCCTCAACCGCCGCCTGCACGGCCCCGGTCACCGCCGCGTCCACCGCCCAAACCAATTCCCGCATCCCGCGGCCGCGCACCGAGCGCACGGCGGCGCCGGCCAGGCGGCGCCGCAGGGTCAAGTCGAGCTTTTCCTTCTTCCCCGCCCCCACCACCAGCAGGCGCGCCGCCGCGAGCCCCGCCGGGTGGTGCACGAGCGTGCACTCGTAGGGCTTGCCGGTCAACTCGCCCGCAGCGCGCAACTCGTCGAGCACGGCGCGAGTCGCTGCGGGCAGGCGGTCGGCCGTCGCGCCCGCGGACGTTTCCTCAAAACAGTACACAGCGAGGACGGGACAGGTAATCTTTTCGAGCGGTTGGGACTTGAAATCGGCAATCACAGTATGTTCGCTCCTCTTTTGGTGTCATGCCCGCGAAAGCGGGCATCCCGCCGGGCTCAGGCGCGGCGGTTCCGATGCTCGCGCATGGCCTGCTGGGCCTCGCGCTCGATGGTGCGCCGGCGCGAGGTCTCCCGCCGGTCGTACACCTTCTTGCCCTTGGCCAGCGCCACCTCGCACTTGATCAGGTTCTTCTTCAGGTAAAAGCGCGTGGCCACCAGCGTCAGGCCGCGCTCCAGGGTCCGCACCGACAGCTTGTGAATCTCCTCGCGGCGCAGCAGCAGGCGCCGGGGGCGCAGCGGCGCGTGGTTCAGGTAGCTGCCCGAAGTGTAGGGGCTGATGTGGCAATCCATCAGCCACACCTGGCCTTCCTTCACCACCGCGTAGCTGTCCTTGAGGTTGGCCTTGCCCTCGCGGATGGACTTGACCTCCGTGCCCACCAGCTCCACGCCCGCCTCAAACTTTTCGAGCAGGTGATAGAAGTGCGGCGCCTGGCGGTTGACCGCCAGGTTGCGCAACGTCGGTTTGGCGCCTTTCGCAGCCACGCCGGCACAGGCCTCACAAGTAACGTCTCGGAATTTTCCATACTAGCACAGCGCTTCCTCCCCCGCACGGCGAGGGAGGGAGAAGCGGAGGGCGAAAATTCACTTGGGCTCGTGATGCTGGGCGCGGCGCAGGAAGGTGGGGACGTCCAAATCGTCGGCTGACACCTCGGCGGCGGGCGCCTGCTGAGCTACCTTCTCGACGGGAAGCTTTTCCTTCTTGAGCATCATGTTCTTGACGCTCTGCTGCGCGGAGCGGACGGCGGGGGAAACCATGCTGCGCGGGCGCAGCCCCATGCGCTCCGCCTTGACGCCCGTGGCGATGACGGTCACCTTCACGGAGTCCTTCATGGACTCGTCGTGCACGGCGCCGAAAATGATGTTGGCGTTCTCGGCAGCGACCTTCTGCACGATGGTCGAAGCCTCGTGGACTTCGTGCAGCGTAACCTTGCTGGACCCGGTGATGTTAAGCAGGATGCCCTGCGCCCCGTTGATGGAAGCGTCCTCGAGCAGGGGGCTGGAAATGGCCTTGTTGGTGGCCTCGACGGCGCGGTTATCGCCGGAAGCGGTGGCGGTGCCCATCACCGCGTAGCCCATGCCCTTCATGATGGTCTTGATGTCGGCAAAGTCGCGGTTGATGATGCCGGTGATGGTGATGATGTCGGAGATGCCCTGCACGCCCTGGCGCAGGATGTCGTCGGCGATGCGAAACGCCTCGAAGAAACTGGTGCCCTTGTCGACGAACTGCATCAGGCGCTCGTTGGGAATGCAGATGACCGTATCCACAGCCTCGCTCAGCTCGCCCAGGCCCTGCTCGGCCTGGGTCATGCGGCGCTTGCCCTCGAAGGCAAAGGGTTTGGTGACCACCGCCACGGTCAGCGAGCCCAGCTCGCGCGCCAGGCAGGCGACGATGGGAGCGCCGCCGGTGCCCGTGCCTCCGCCCAAGCCCGCGGTCACAAACACCATGTCGGCGCCTTCCAGGGCGTCAATCAGCTTTTCGGTATCCTCGAGCGCGGCGCGGCGGCCGATTTCGGGGTTGGCGCCGGCTCCCAGCCCCTTGGTGAGCTTGGCGCCGAGCTGGATCTTGATGGGCGCCTGGGAAGCTTCCAGGGCCTGGAGGTCGGTGTTCGCCACCATGAACTCCACGCCCTCCACCTTGGCAGCGATCATGCGGTTGACGGCGTTGCCGCCGCCGCCCCCGACGCCGATGACCTTGATCTTGGCGCCCTTGTGGAGCTCCTCGGAAAAATCCACGCGCAGTTCATTGAGTTCGCCTTCCGCTCCCATGCGCTCTCCTCTCACTCCCCGGCCGGAAGGCCGGGGAGCCTGGACTCATTCAATTGCCGCGGCCGCGCAACACGCCCCAGAGGCGGTCTGTCCACCCCTTGGACTGTGTGTCGCGCAGCAGGCGTAGCCGGTTGCCGTAAGCGATCAAACCCACTGTGGCCGCATAGGCGGGATCGGGCAGGAGTTCGCCCATCTTTCCCAAGCCGCGAGCGCGCCCCACGCGCACCGGCAGGCCCAACACCTCTTCCGCCCAAGGGCCCAGTCCGCCCAGCTTGGCGCCGCCGCCCACCAGCACCACGCCCGCGCCCAGCTGCTTTTCGTACCCTGACCGGGCCAATTCCGCCTGCACCAGCTCCATCAGCTCGGAAGCACGCGGCTCGATAATCTCGCTGAGCATGGAGTAGCTGACGGCGTGCGACGGGCGCTCGCCGACGCTCGATACCTCCAGCAGCGCTTCGATAGGCTGATCGGGCTCGTGCTCGCCCCAAGCGCGCTTCATCTTTTCGGCTTCGGGGATGGGGGTGCGCAAGCCCACAGCGATGTCGTTGGTGAAATGCTCGCCGCCCACCGGCACCACGGCCGAGTGGCGGACCGTGCCCTGGTGGTAGATCACCAGATCGGTCGAGCCGCCGCCGATATCCACCAGCGCCACTCCCAACTCGCGCTCGTCGGCCGTCAGGCAGGCGAGCGCCGCCGCCAGCGGTTCGTAAACCGTGTCCAGCACCTCGATGCCCGCGCGGTTCACCGCCGTCACCAGCGTCTGGTGAGCGACCGAAGAAGCGGTCACCAGGTGCACGTTCACTTCCAGCCGCGAGCCTACCATGCCCACCGGGTTGCGAATGCCGTTCTGCGAGTCGAGCAGGTATTCCTGCTGCTCGACGTAGACTCGCTCGCGGTCGGCGGGCAGGGTAACGTTCTGCGCCGCCTGAATCACCCGGCTGATGTCGTCGCGCGTCACCTCGCGGGTGGCGGCAGAGTTCTTGCCCAATCCCAGTGCCCCGCGCGAGTTCACACCCTTAACGTGCGGTCCCCCGATGCCCACGTAGGCGGCGTCCAGGGGCAGCCCGGAAGCCGACTCGGCGGCTTCCACGGCTTTCTTGATGGCAAGCACGCAAGCATCAAGGTTGACGATCAAGCCCTTGCGCCAGCCGCGGGATTCGGCCACGCCGATCCCCGCCGCTTCCAGCCGTCCGTTTTCG
>JBJKQV010000356.1:0-4326 GCA_046704985.1 Terriglobia bacterium | reverse complement strand
CTACCGCACCCTGTCGAGCGGGCTCATCTACGAGCAGCCGCCCGAGTACCTCCTGCAACGCGAGCTCTACGACCGGCTGAAAGCGGCCATCGACGAGTACCGCAAGGCCTCCGCGCAAGTTCCCGGCGCCGGCCTGCGCGACAGCGAGGTGCGCGACGCGCTCATTTTCATGACCCAGCTCGGCGCGACGCGCTCCAACGGCCGCCGCCCCAAAAGCCGCGCCTTCCTCGATTTCCTGCGCGCGCAGTTCAAGCCGGAAGAGTTCTCTCGCCCCGCTCCCTCCCTGCTGATTCCGTGAAACCGGTTGAAAATTGATTTTGGTGGTGGAGTCGGCTGCACCCGCTCTTTCCTAAGGCCTGCCGGCTCACACCGCGGACAAACAGATGTGCGGAGGGGTGAGAAGTCCTGGTGGCCCACGGCGTGAGCCGTGGGACAAGAGCTGACAGGAAGGAAAGTACTTTTTCCCCCTCCTGGCGCTCACGGCATTGGCCGTGCTTCGTTGTGTTGGGTAAGGGAAGAGACTACTTGCCGCCGCCCGAGCCTGCGCCGCCTTCGAGCGAAGCTTGTTCGGACCCGGCGGTGGGATAGGAGCTCAGGCGGGCCAGCAGGTCCAGCTCCCTGGCGCTGGTGGCCGCGAAATCCTTCCAGTCGTTGCGCGCCACGGCTTTGGCCGGGGGCAGGTTCATGGCCAGGAAATTCAGGAAGCGCCCGTGATGGGCGATGCGGAAGTCGAGGTGGGGGCCGGTGGCGAGGCCGGTGGCGCCGCTGCGGGCGATGACCTGCCCTTGCGTTACGTGCTGGCCGATGTGCACGAGGATGCGCGAGAGGTGCAGATAGTAGGTCTTGTAGCCTTGCGCGTGGCGCAGGCAGACTTCCTTGCCGCCCCCGCCGTGCCAGCCCGCCACCACCACCGTGCCGTCGGCCACCGCCTGCACGGCGCTGCCCCGCGGGGCGCCGTAGTCAATCCCCAGGTGCGGCATGTAGCGGTGCAGGATGGGATGATAGCGGTGATAGCTGAAGCGCGAGGTGATGCGTGCGGCAAAACGCAGCGGCGAGCGCAGAAAGGCTTTTTGCAGCGACTTGCCGTCGGGGCGATAGTAAGCGGGCCGGCCGTCGGCGTCGTGGAAGAGCACGGCGCGGTACTTGCGGCCGGCGTTGACGTACTCGGCCGCCAACATGCGTCCGTAACCGGCAAAGCGCCCGTCCAGAGTTTTCTTCTCGACCACCACCGCAAACTGGTCGCCGCGGCGCGTTTCGGTGTTGAAGTCGATGTCCCAGCCGAAGATGTCGGCGATGTCGAGGGCCAACTGGTCGCCTTCGCCTTGCTCGGTCACCGCTTGGAAGAGCGAATCCTCCACCGTGCCGCTTACACCTACCGTCGTCACCACGTAAGGAACCTGCTGGATGTGGGCGTGGAAGCGCTCGGCGCCGCGCGTGACCCAGAGCACGTGGTCGTCGTCGATCTGGTAGGTGACGCGGCGCAGCGTGCCGCTGCCGGAAGTGACCAGGGTGACGGGGTTGCCGGCGCGCACCCGGGCCAAGTTGTAGACGGGCTGCGCGTCGCGGATCAGCTCGCTCGCCGTGCCGGGAGCCACTCCGCCCTTTTGCAGGAATTGCGCGAAGGTGGTTCGCGAGGGCAGCTCGAGATGGCGGGTCACGTCGCGGCGGGCGGCCAGCTTGGGAACGTCCTGGGCGGCCAGACGGCTCTGGCGCGCCAGGTGCGCCTCAGCGGCGTGGCGCTCCTTGAGCGCGGCACGCACCCCCAGGGCTCCCAGGCCCGCAAGGGCCAGCAATATGAGAATCAGACGTAGTCGGCGCAAGAAATGAGTCCTCTCTCCAGGCCCCGGCCGACGGGGCCGTCTTTGGAACCGAGCTGGCGCTCCGGGTCCCCTCCCGTTCTGCCGAATCTACCACATCAAGGCCCAATGGCAACCCTTTAATTGCTCCGTGCGTGATTTTTTACATGACGCCGGGGCGGGCCCAAGGCCGGGCGACGGAGGTGAGAGGGAGGCCTTCCGCCGGGGCTGCGTCGCGGTCGTTCCGCTCCGCCGCTCTGCCCCTTGATTTCCGGCCGGGCATCGGCTAGCGTGGCTTCACGCTCCTTCCCGTTATTTCAGGAGGGGGGCATTTTCCAACCAGCGAGGCGGACCGTGGAAATTAAAACGCGTGCCGTGAAGCAAGCCACCATCCTGGACCTGACAGGAAACTTTGTGGTTACGGATGCGGCGGACTTCCGCACCCAGGTGAAGCAACTGCTGGAGGCGGGGTCCAGACTTATCGCCGTCAATCTTGCCGGCGTCGCTTACCTCGACAGCTCGGGGATCGGCGCCCTCCTGGGGGCCTTCACGACGGCGCGCGCCGCCGGCGCGCAGTGCCGCTTTTATGCTCCACCCCCAAAAGTTCTGAAGGTCCTGGAGATGGTGCGCCTCGACAAAGTCCTCGACCTGCGCGCCGACGAAGCCTCCGCCCTCGGCGATCAGTGATCCTCTCTCCCTCTCGCGAGCCTCGCCCGCGCGCGCTCGGCTCTGCGCGATTTCGGGTATAATGCCTCGCAGCCCCCATGAGTCAGGTTGATGAAGTCCGCGCCGCCGCCGACATCGTCACGGTCGTCGGCGATTACGTCCGGCTGCGCAAAGCGGGCGCCAACTTCATGGGCCTCTGCCCGTTTCATCAGGAGAAGACCCCTTCCTTTGCCGTGCACCCCACCAAGCAGATTTTCCACTGCTTCGGTTGCGGCGTGGGCGGAGACGTCTTCAAGTTCGTGATGATGATCGAGAACCTTTCCTTTCCCGAGGCGCTGCGGCGGCTGGGCGAGAAGGTGGGCGTGCGCATTCGCGAAAGCGCCGACGTCGCGGGCTTTGACGCCCGCGCACGCGAGCGCTCGGATCTTTTCAAGCTGCACGAGGCGGCGGCCAAGTATTACGCCGCGCAACTGGGCGCCACCGCCGAGGGCCGCGCCGCGCGCGGCTATCTCGCCGACCGCGGGCTGGAAGACGAAACCGTGGCGCGCTTCCGGCTGGGCTACGCGCCCGGCCACGGCCAGGGTTTGACGCGGCAACTGGGTGAAACCGGCTTCAGCCGCGAAGTCATGGAAAGTAGCGGCATTGTGCTCGCCGACGGCCAGCGGCACTTCGACCGTTTCCGCCGCCGCGTCATCTTTCCCATCGCCAACGAGTCGGGCCGGGTCGTAGCCTTCGGCGCCCGCGCTTTGGGCGACGACCAGCCCAAGTATCTGAACTCGCCGGAGAGCATGATCTACACCAAAGGGCGCGTGCTCTTTCACCTGGACCGCGCGGGGCCGAGCATCCGCAAGCTCGACTACGCGATCCTGGTGGAAGGCTACATGGACACCATCGCCGTGGCCTCGGCGGGAGTCGAGAACGTCGTCGCCACCTGCGGCACCAGCCTGACGGAGGCGCAGGTGCGCCTGCTGGCGCGCTACTCGCACCGGGTGGTGGTGAACTACGATCCCGACTCGGCGGGCGTGGCGGCCACGCAGCGCTCGCTCGATCTGCTGCTGGAAGGCGGCTTCGAGGTCAAGGTTTTGACGCTGCCCGGCGGTCTCGACCCCGACTCGTTCATTCGCAAGCAAGGCGCGGCGGCTTACCGCGAGCGCCTGGGCGCCGCGCCCACCTATCTCGATTACCTTACCGAGCGCGCCGCCGCCCAGAACGACCTGTCGCGCCCGGAGGGCAAAGTCGCCGCCGCCAACGCGGTTTTGCCTTTCCTGACGCGCGTTCCCAACCCGCTGCTGCGCGCCGAATTGGCCACGCGCCTGGCCGAGCGCCTGCGCCTGGACGACCGCCTGTTGCAGGAGGAGCTGAAGCGCGTGGTGAGAAAACACGCGCCTTCCGGAGCTTCGGAATCCGCCGCGCCCGCACTCCAGACGCAGGCCGCTGCCTTGCAGGTGACCGAGGCGGAGCGAAAGCTGCTTCGCTCCTTCCTGGATAGCGGGGAACTGGCCGAAGAGTATTTGGGGCCGTTTCTGGCCGGTGGGCTGGCCGAGGGTTTGCCGACGGGAAATATCTTCCGGCGGCTGCAAGAAGTGCGCGCGCAGAACGCGCAGGTGGATTTGACCAGCTTGGCCGAGGGCTTGGCCGCCGATGAGCAGCGGCTGATTTTCGAGTTGGGAATGAGCTCCGGCCCGCCGCCCGAGGCGGGGTTGGTTGAGGCATGCCTGGAAGCGCTGCGCCGGCGTCGGCAGGAGCGCGAGCGCGAGAAGCTTCAGGCCGCCATCTTATCCGCCGAGCGCGAAGGTGACCAAGCCAAACTGGCGCAGCTCCTCGAAGCCAAGGTCAAGCTTGCCAAAGAGCTATCAGGAACCGA
>JBJKQV010000355.1:0-3661 GCA_046704985.1 Terriglobia bacterium | reverse complement strand
AAATTATTGAACGCCTGCGCCAGCCGGAAGGCGTATTTGGCCAGCACCGCGGGCTCCTCCGCGCTGAGCGCCTGCTCAACGACCATTTCCGCCTGCGCTGCCAGGTGGCCCAATTCCCAGAAGTCATTCCCGCCTTCACCCGCGAAAAATCCCCGCAGCGCTTCTTCATTCAACGCCAGGTCCTCGACACGAAAGTCCGGGTTTGATTCCCGGAACTTGCGGAAGATGTTGCGCGCCCGCACCACCGTGTACTGGAGGTAAGGCCCCGTCTCGCCCTCGAAGGCCAGCGCGTCCTTGAAGTCGAAGGCGATGATGACGCGGCGCTGGAACTTGAGCAGGAAATAGCGCAGTGCCCCCACGGCAATGCGCCGGGCGCAGGTCTGCTGCTCCTCGGCGTCGGTGGTCAGCTCACGCCTTTCTACTTCTTCCAGAGCCCGCGCGATCAGCGTATCGATCAGGTCGTCGGCCTTCACGCCCTGGCCTTTGCGTCCCGAGACTTCCACGTAGGGCCGGCCGGCGTCTTCGGCGCTCATCTCGATGCCCATCTCCTGGGCACAGAGCGGCGAAAGCCCCACCACTTCGTAAGCGAAGTGGTGCAGGTGCTCGGCCTGGGCGCGGAAGCCCAGCACGCGGAATGCCGCTGCCACCACGTTCTGAAGGTAGGCTTGGCGGGCGTCGATCACCGCGTAAGCCGTCGCGGCGCTGCCGAAAGCCGGCGCCCCAGTGGCGGATTCCGTCGCCGTGCGCCACACCGTCGCGCCGTCGGGATAATCGCTGAAAGGCTGATAGCCGAAATCCTTGCCCAGCAACCCGAACTTCCAAAGGTGATAGGCGATGTCCTTGCCGACGTAAGTGACCGTGCCGTTGGAGCGCACGATGATCTTGACGTCCTCTTCGCCCTCGCCGCTGTTCGCGCCTTCGGCTTCGCCCAGGCTCATCACCCAGCAGCCGTGGTTCTTGCCTTCCTTTTCAAGGCGGATGGCATCGTGCTTCTTGAGCAGCTCGAAAGCGTACTTCCAGAAATCCAGGCTCAGGATTTCGCTTTCCCCCACCAGCAAGTCGTAGCGCACGCCCAGGCGCAGCATGGTGGCCAAGTGCAGGCGTACGATGGCCGTCGCCACCGCCTCCGCGACCTCGGCGGCGTCGCCCTCGCCCTCTTCGATGGCCTTTAGTGTTTCGGTGCGCCAGGTGAGCGCTTCCGGGTGCTGGTCGTAATACTGGAAAACCCGCGCGTAGAGGTCCCAGCAGGCGTAATCGAAACGTACCGCCGGGTCGGCAATCATGCCTTGGATGTCGGCCAGGGTTTTCTTTTCCAGGTGCAGAAATCCCACCACCACGTCGGCCACCTGCACGCCGGTGTTGTCAATGTAGTTCTGCACCTCGACGCGCTCGCCGTGCGAGCGCAGCAAGCGCACGAAAGTGTCGCCCAGCACGGCGTTGCGCAGGTGGCCGATGTGCGCCGCCTTGTTGGGATTCACGCTCGTGTGCTCGACCAGTACTTTGGGCCCCGTGGGCGCGACCGGCGCCGGCGGGGAAGTGCGCCGCGCGGAGGTGGCGGCGGCGAGGGCGGCGCGGTCGAGAAAGAAGTTCAGATATCCGGCGCCCGCCACCGTCACCCGCTCGACGCCGGGGATGTTGGAAAGCTCCGGCAATAGTTGCTCGGCAATCTTGCGGGGCGGCCGGCGCAGTTGTTTGGCCAGCTCAAAGCAGGCGGCCAGCGACAGCTCGCCCATCTCGAGTTGGGGCGGGAACCCCAGCGCCGGGTCGGCGACCTCGACGTCGAAGATGCGCTTGACCGCCGCCACGAACGCGGCGCGAATCCTTTGCTGGGTTTCCAGGTACAAGCTCTTTCCTCAGGGGGGCGAAGATGGGCTCCAAGGCCCGCGGCTGCTGCGCCGAACAGAAACCCCGCGAGCGCCGTTCGACGCCCACGGTAAATTCGATTATAGCAGAACGCGGCCGAGCGGCCGGTCGTCGGGGCGGGTTCTGAAACCCGCCCCGACAGCGATGGGCCATGGACGCGTGCCGTCCTAAAGGCCGGCGCTATGCCTTGGCGCCGCGAGACGTCTTGCTTTTCGCCCTTTGTTCGGCTACGCTGGAGTGGGGTTGACGCTTGGTTCTGGTCCTGCCTGGCAGCTCCAATATGGCCCGGTTTTACAATTCCAAGGTGATGACTGTGCTCACGAGCAGGGAGGGAGGTCCGTCGGCTGACGGGCACCTATGAAAACCAGTGTACGAGTCGGCAGAGGAATCGAACAGCTTTTCGGCACCTTTGACGAGAACCTGAAGTTGCTGGAGCGCAGCTTACAGGTTTCCACCAACCTGACGGACAAGACGCTGGAAATCGAGGGCGAGGAAGCGAACGTGCGCCGCGCCGAGCGCCTGGTGGAGCAGTACACGGAGATGGTGGAGCACGGAGCGCGCTTCGATCCCGCCGAGCTGCAGTCGTTCGTCAAGATCATCGGCGAGGACCCGGAAGCGACGCTCAAGAACCTGACGGAAGCAGGCCGCCCGCGCACCTTCGGCAAGAAGGTGATTGCGCCCAAGAGCGTCAACCAGCGCCGCTACGTGAACGCCATCGAGACGCACGACATGGTGTTCTGCATCGGCCCCTCGGGCACCGGCAAGACCTACCTGGCCGTGGCGCTGGCGGTGGACGCGCTGCTGACCAAGGAGGTGAGCCGCATCATCCTGGCGCGCCCGGCGGTGGAAGCGGGCGAGCGCCTGGGGTTCCTGCCCGGCACCGTGCAGGAAAAGGTGAACCCTTACCTGCGGCCGCTCTACGACGCGCTCTACGACGTGCTCGATCCCGACCGCGTGGAGCGCTACCTGGAAAAGGGTATCATCGAGATCGCGCCCATCGCCTTCATGCGCGGCCGCACCCTCAACGACGCTTACGTGATCCTGGACGAGGCGCAGAACACCACCAGCGAGCAGATGAAGATGTTCCTTACCCGACTGGGGTTCAACTCCAAGGCGGTGATCACCGGCGACATCACGCAGGTGGACCTGCCCAACGGGCGGCGCTCGGGGCTGATGGAGGCCGAGGAGGTGGTGCGCCGCGTCGAGGGCATCAGCTTTATCTACCTGACGGAGCGCGACGTGGTCCGCCACAGCCTGGTGCAGCGCATCATCCGCGCTTACGAGGAGTTCGACCAGGCGCGCGCGGCGGAAGCCAGGAACGGGGCGCGCTCCAGGGTCGAGAACTGAGCTTCCGGGGCGCACCTCGGCAGGGAGCGGAGATGATTTTGAACCGTCAGGCGGCGGTCCGCGTGGACCTCGCAGCGCTGCGGGCTTTCGAGCGCCGGCTTCGCTGCGCGCTGCGCCTGGGGCGGCGTGGCTTCAACGTCGGCCTGCTCGATGATGGCGCCATTCGGCGTCTCAACGCGGCATTCCGCGGCCAACGCACGCCGACCGACGTGCTTTCCTTTCCCTGGCGCCCCGACGGGTCGGGGCAGTCGAAAACCGGGCAGCGCGAGCTGGCGCATTTTCTCGGCGACATCGTGATCTCGGTTCCCACGGCGCGGCGCAACGCGCGCCGCGAAGGACATTCGACGCTCAACGAGCTGCGCTGGCTGATGTTGCACGGAGTATTGCTTTTGTTGGGTTATGATCATGAGCGGGACCACGGGGAGATGACCGCCCGGGAGCTCGAGCTCCG
>JBJKQV010000354.1:0-10425 GCA_046704985.1 Terriglobia bacterium | reverse complement strand
CCTGCAACGCCTGGCGCACGACGCCCAGGTGCTTTGCGTCACCCACCTGGCGCAGATTGCCGCCTTTGCCGTCCACCATTACTTTGTCGAAAAGTCGGAGCGCAACGGCCGCACCGTCACCACCGTCACCGGCCTTCCGGGCCGCAAAGAACGCACCCAAGAGCTGGCGCGTATGCTCTCCGGCGCCGAAATCACCGACACCGCCCTCAAGCACGCGCAGGCTCTGCTCAAGCACGCCCAGTCGAGCGGCAGCTAGTGATTCCTATTTACACGCGCTGTTGTTCTTCTTGATGTTTCTCGGGGTGAGCCTGCCTGAGGCAGGCAGGCCGCGTGTTGCAATGGAATTCGCGCAGGTGTATACCCTCCACGAACGCACCTTCCAACGGGATATCGCTTGGGCCTGAGCCCTTCGCAGAGGAGGTCAAAGTGGAAAAGCAGGCACATTTGAGGGGCCGAGTGAAAATCTGGGCGCAGGCGCGCCGCGCGGGGTTGAGCGTCTTGGCGGCGCTGCTGGTGATGGGGGCGCTGGGCGTCGCCGCGCGGGCGGCCGAGAATCAACCGCGGCGCTTGCAGTTGGACGATTTCGCCAAGATTGTGCGCGTGGCCAATCCGCAACTTTCGCCGGACGGCAAATCCATCGTCTTTATTGTGGGCCGCGCGAACCTGGAGAAGGACCGCTACGACACCTCGCTGGTTCTCATCGACGTCGCTTCCGGCGCGCAGCGTCCGCTGACCTATGACCGCAAGGGCGTGGGCTCGCCGCGCTGGTCGCCGGCGGGCGACCGCATTGCTTTCCTTGCCCAGGCGCCGCCTCCTCCTCCCAAGGAAGGCGAGAAGCCGGCCCAAGAGCCCAAGCCCCAGGAGCAGATTTTTATTTTGCCCATGAACGGCGGGGAAGCGCAGCAGATTACCCAGGCTCCCGAACGGGTGGAGCAATTTGCCTGGAGCCCCGACGGCCGCGAGATCGCCTACGTCACCCCCGACGAGCCGGCCAACAAGAAGGAAATCGAGAAGCACCTGGACGCCTTTGAGGTGGGCGACAACGGCTACCTGACCACCGCCGCGCCGACCTCGCGACACGTCTGGGTGATTTCCGCCGCGGGCGGCAAGGCGCGCCGCCTGACCTCGGGAAGCTGGAGCCTGCCGGTGAGTGCGCCGCCTTCGCCGCCCGCTTCGCCGCTTTCCTGGTCGCCGGACGGGAAATCGCTGGCCATCGTGCGCCAGGCGACGCCCTTTTACGGCGACTCCGACCAGTCGGTGATCGAGATTCTGGACGTAGCCACGGGCGCCATGCACGCGCTGACCGGGCGCAAGGCGTTGGAGGGCTACCCGGTTTATTCCCCCGACGGCTCGCAGCTCGCCTATTGGTACCCGCAGGACGGCGATCCCAACAACGTGAACGCCATTTACGTCTCGCCGGCCTCGGGCGGGGAAGGCAAGGACGCGGGGCGTGACATCGATCGCTGCCTGTTCCGCGCCATCTGGATGCCCGGCGGCAAATCGCTGCTGGTGGGCGGGCACGACGGCACGCGCGTGGCCCTCTGGCTGCAGCCCCTCGAGGGCCGGGCGCACAAGCTCGACCTGGGCGACGTGGACCCGGCGTGGCTTTTCTGGATTGACATGTCGGTGGGCAAGAACGGCGCCATCGCGCTGGCCGGGAACACCCCCACCGATCCCAACGAAATTTACTATATGGCGTCGCCGGACTCCGCTCCGCGGCGGCTGACGGACTTCAACCGTGAAATCGCCTCGCTCGACCTGGGCCGCGCGGAGGCGTTCAACTGGAAGGGCCCCGACAACTTCGACGAAGACGGTGTGGTGGTCTATCCGCCGGGATTCACGAAGGAGAAGAAGTATCCGCTGGTGCTGGTCATCCACGGCGGGCCGACGGCGGCTTCCACCACCAGCTTCAGTTTCCCGGCGCAGATTCTGGCCGCCCAGGGATACGTGGTTTTCCAGCCCAACTATCGCGGCAGCGACAACCTGGGCAATCGCTACCAGCGCGCCATCTTCAACGACGCGGGCGACGGGCCGGGCCGTGACGTGATGGCGGGCGTTGCGGCGCTCGAAAAGCTGGGCTTTGTGGACACCTCGCGCGTGGCCGTTTCGGGATGGTCGTACGGCGGTTACATGACCTCCTGGCTCATCGGCCACTACCACATCTGGAAGGCGGCGGTCTCCGGCGCCGCGGTCAATGACCTGGTACACGAATACAACCTGAGCGACTTCAACGTCACGGACCGCTATTCCTTCGGCGGGTCGCCGTGGACGGGCGGCCGGATGAAGGCGTATCGCGAGCAGTCGCCCATCACTTACGCCGGCGAGATTACGACGCCCACGCTGATCCTGTCCGACACCGGCGACGAGCGCGTGCCCATCACCCAATCCTATTTCATGTATCACGCGCTCAAGGACCGCGGCGTGACGGTGAAGTTTGTCGCTTATCCCGTTCCCGGCCATTTCCCCTCCGACCCCGTTCGCGCCATGGACGTGTTGCGGCGCTGGTCGGGGTGGATTGAGAAGTACGTGGGACACTGAGAGGGAAGAGTAAACAGCACGAACCGCCACCCGCGTGTCACTGAGGAGTACGCCCATGAGCAGACAACTCAAGCTCGGTCTAGCGGCGATTGTGTTGTGTGGTGTTAGGGTGCCGGCGCAGGCACAGAGCAAGTCCACACCAGCGGCTCAAGTTGACGTTGAAAGTGTCGAAGCCGTCCCGCAGGTGTACGTTCGGCTGCGCCTCCATACTGCCGGCCAGCCTATGTTCGTGCCTTATTGCGGCGGGCCGGAGGGCGGCAAGGTGCTCTGCGTGGCAGCAACCCACTTGGAGGTGAAAACGAAAGAAGGATGGCAGCCCGCTAAACCGAGGACTACCTTTGGGGTGTTGGGCGCCCGGTCTCTTGAATATGCACAAGGTGTTGTGATAGCGCCAGGGAGCGAAGCGTTCTTCATCTTTGAATTCAGCAGGCGCTACTTCAAGGTTGATCCTGGCCAACAGCTGCGGGTAGTAGTTGACGCCTGGCCTGATAAGCAATCCATGAAGGCTGGTGGCCGGAGGGCGGAGTTGCGCAGCCCTCCGTTCAGGTGCCCTGATGTCGGCACTAGCCGCTGACGCTCGCTCCTTCTCTGTTTTGAATGCGCGACGCGGGTGGCCATAAGTCCTCTGATGTGTGAGTGAGTAGCGCAGAGTGCCGTCTTTGCGGTCTGCGGCTCTTCTCCGGAACGAACCGCGGAGTCCAGCCTCGGGGGCGCCGTCCGCTACTGGCTTTCGGCGAGCAACTGCGCAAGGTATTTCTTCCAGACGATGGCGCGGGTGTGGGTGCCGTGGCCGCGCGTCTGGGAAGAGATGGGAATGAGCACAAAGCGCCCGTGCGGCACGCGCTGAATCAGCCGCTCGTCGATGTGCAGCTCGGGCGGGTTGACGAAATCGTCGGCGGTATTGATGGCCAGCAAGGGCGCGGTGATTTTGCCCAGCTCCGGCTCGGGGTTGTAATCGCGCGAGGAGTCGAAGGCGTAGAGCAGGTCGTTGGCATCGTCGTGGGCGGCCATGGCGGTGAGGGCGTGTTCCAAAAAGGCGTCGGCGGCCTGGCGGGTGGGATATATCTTTCAAGGCGGCGCGCAGGCCGAAGGCGGGTTGAGACTTGTAGTTGCCGTTGTCCCACGCCGGGTCCTGGCGGATATCGTCCATAATCATTTTACGCGTCATGCGGTTGCGCCCGGCTATTTCGACGGGCAGGCAAGCCAGCGGCATGAGCGCGTCCATGAACTTCGGGTATTCCTCACCCCACATCCAGGTGTGCATGCAGCCCATGGAAGTGCCCATCACCAGCCGCAGGTGGTTGACGTGCAGTCCTTCGCTGACCAGGTCGTACTCACCCTTCACCATGTCGGCGTAGTCGTAGTGCGGGAAGCGCATGCGCAGCCCGTCGCTGGGCTTCGAGGAGCCGCCGTGGCCGATGTCGTCGGGAAGGATGAGAAAGTGCGTGCGAGCGTCGAGCAACTGGCCGGGGCCGAAGAGCACGCCCGCGAATTCCGGGCGCAGGAACTGGTGCCCGGTGCCGCCCGTGCCGTGCAGAATCAGGACGGCGTTGGTGACCCGCCCCGCGGCGTCGCGCCGGGGCGTTCCGAGCGTGGTGAGCATCATCGGCATTGCCTCGGGCAGCCTGTTTGCGGTCAAGACGGATTGCCCGTTGCTGTCGGCGGGCTCGACCCTCCCCGCCGGCTCGAGCTGCCAGCTCCAAGTGACCTTCTCGCCTGCCGCCGCCGGGCTGGTTGCGGATCAAATCACCTTAATGGACAGCGCCGGCGACAGCCCGCAAACCATTACCGTGACCGGCCAGGGGATTGCTCCTGCGGTGACCTTCAGTCCTTCCAGCCTGACCTTCAGCCCGCAGGTCGTGGGAACCACCAGCAGCCCGCAAAGCGCCACACTCACCAACACCGGCACGGTTGACCTGCTCATCACCAGCCTGACTCCCGCCGGCAATTCGGCCCAGGACGGCGCGGGCATTGACAACAACACCGTGCCCTTCACCGAGACCGACAATTGCCCGCGTTCTCCCGCCACGGTTCCGCCGGGGGGCAGCTGCACCATCAACGTCCAGGCGGCGCCCGCCACCTGGGGCACTCTGTCGGGCAGCGTGGTGGCCGCCGACAACGCCCTCAATGGCCCGCAGTATCTTTATGCCACCGGAACCGCCTACAGCGGGACGGCAAGCTTTTCGTCCACCACGCTGAACCTCAACGCCCCTGCCGTGGGCCAGACAAGCTCTCCACAAACCCTGACCCTGTCCAATACCGGCAGTTCCCCTTTGTTTATCGCATCGATTAACGGCGGCGGGTTTGGGGAAACTAATAATTGCCCGATTGCCGGTTCAGGCTTGGCGGCGGGCTCGAGCTGCCTGATCAGCATGACCTACACCGCGAACCAGACCGGGTCGGTTGTAGGAGGACTGTCCATTATTGACAGCTCCTCAACCGGCTTCGATCAGAGTATTACCGTTTACGGGTCCACGGGCGCCGCTGACTTCACTCTGGAGGCCGCCCCTTCATCCGCCACCGTGCTGCCCGGGGAAACCGCAACCTATCCACTGCGGCTGACTCCTCTCGGCGGGTTCAACAGTCCGGTCGCGCTTTCCTGTACGGGTGCGCCTCAACACGCTTCGTGTTCTGTCCAGCCGCCGTCCCTCACCCCAAACGGGTTCAACATCGCCCTGGCGAATGCGCAGGTGACCACTGGGAGTTTCACCTAAGCTCCGCCCGCGGGCTGGCGGCCCCTCACGGGTTGGCCGGGGGCCATTTTATTGGGCCTGCTGGCGCTCCTGGCATGGGGTTTGCTCAAGCCCGCCGTAGAGGATGGGAAAAGACGCTTGGCGGCGGCGGCGCTTACGGTGCTGCTTCTGGCGATGATGCTGTCGGCGACCTGCGGAGGCGGTGGAGGCGGCGCCGGTGGCGGGGTAGGGGTTCCTTCGGGTGGCACGCCGACGGGAAATTACACACTAACGGTGACCGCTGCGTCAGGAAATCTTTCCCATTCGGTCAGCCTCACCCTGCACGTCCAGTAGCGGCGGCTACAGTTCTTGCTCAGCCGCCCAGCAGACTTATCAGAATCCGAAGCGCAGGAAAAAGTTGACGCTGCGGTTGGCGGAGCTTCCGCCGAAGAACCCGCCGGCGAGCGACAGCGACTGCCCGAACAGCGGGGAAGTGACGTTGCCGACCGGCGTGCCCAGGTTGGGGTGGTTGAAGAGGTTGCGCACCATGGCGCCTACCTCGATCTGATAGCGATGGCTTTCACTGTTACCGTGGCGGAAGGGGGACTGGTTGCTGCTGCTCAGCCCGCGCCCGCCGAGGCCGCCGCCGTGCCGATGGTAGTGGCCGCCGCCCATCCCGCTGCCATCCGCAACCTTGCCGAAGCCGAAGGTCTTGCTGATGCGGGCAAACATGTTGAACTGGCTGGGGCCGACCAGGTAGTTGACGGGTACCACCGCCTGGCCGACAGCGGGGTCGATGTTGAAGGTGCCGAGTGAGGTCACGACGATATTGGGCCCCGTCGCGCCCGGAGCCGCGAACGCCGGGCGGTTGTTGAAGATCGAGTCGCCGTTCAGGTCCTGGCCCACAGTGAGGTTATAGGGATTTCCGGAAGTGGCGCGCAGGAAGGGGCTGAACTGGAACCCCCAAGGCAGCCCGATGAAGGCGCGCAGGAAGAACTGGTTACGCACCGCAAAGGCGGCAGGGCCGTAATCGAGGCCGATGTTGTAGGGGTCCATGGGAAAGCTGTTCACGCCGCTGGTGTCGCTGTTGGCGTAGCTGAGCGTGTAGTAGCCGCTGAACGACAGGTTGGAGCCCTGGTTGATGTTGAAGTTCGCGATCAGCTGGTTCTCGTTGTAGATCCCCACCGATTCATACTGGTAGATATTGCCGATGTCGCCGAGGGGGCGGACGCCGCTCGCCGGGTCGGCGGGGTCGTAGGTGCCGGGCAGCGGGGCGTTGATGTTGTTGGTGAGCAGTTGGTGAACGCCGTGCGAGTTGATATATGTCACCGAAGCCGTGAACTTGCTACCGAACTGCCGCTCCAGGCTCACCGCCGACTGGATGGTGTAGGGCGCGCGCAGGTTGGGGTCGATGCGGTAGACGGTGGGGAAGGTGGCGTAAGCGGCCAGCGAACTGACATCAGGAACGGTGGGGAAAAACTCCGGCTCGTTCACCACGTACTGCTGCTGGTTGATGCCGTTGAGCTGCTGCGCCTGGAGCACCTGGGAGGTGGCGAAGCGGTCATAGAAAATGCCGAAACCGGCGCGCAGGACGGTCTTGGGCGTCGCGCTGTGGCCCAGCCCCCAGGCCAGTCCCAGGCGCGGGGCGAAATCGGCGTGATCCTGGATGTGGTTCTGCGTCTCGAAGCGCAGGCCGTAAGTGAGCGAGATGTTGGGGCGCAGCCGCCAGGTGTCTTCGGCGTAGAAGGACAGGTCGGTGACGCTCGCGCTGGCCGCCGGGTTGCCGGCGGTAATCGTGAACTGGCTGGGTCCGCCGCCCGCCGCCTGTATCTGGGCCGCCGTCCAACCCTGCGTCAGGCCCTGCTGGGTGATCTGGTAGGCCGCCAGGGTGGGAAACGTGAAGACGCCGTTGAACCCGTCGAGTGAGTTCACGGAACTGCCGCGGTTCTGCAACTCACCGCCGAAGGTGATGCTGTGCTTGCCCTGGATGGTGGAGGTGGTGTTGCGCACTTGCAGGTGAGTGGATGTGTCGCGGGCGGGTCCGCCGCTCGCGCCGCCGCTCGTGAAGGCGCCGATCACCCGCAGCATGACCGCGTCGCTGAAAGGCGTCTGGTCGCTGGTCTCGCGCTCGTAGCCGAACAGCGTTTGGGTCACCGTGCGGTCACTGACAATCTGCGTGTCGCTGACGTGGATCTCGTTCCCGTGCGACTCGGAGTTGGTGGCCAGGGAGGCAAGGTTGAACTGCCCGATGCCCTGGTTCTGGCTGTTGTCGGTGGAGATTTCGCCGCGCACGTTGAGCACGTTCTTGGAGCTGAGCTGGAAATCCGCCCGGGGATGGTAATGGGTCATTCCCTGCGGGCTGCGCACCGCCTGGCTGAAGGGCGTGGGGGCCAGGGTGGCGGGGTCCAGCACCAGGGCGTTGACGATGGAATTGCCGATGCTGGTGCGATGGAAAACGCTGAAGAAGAAGGAAGCCTTCTTGCCCAACGGCCCGCCCACGTTGCCGGCGAACATTTCCGAGTGGTAGTTCGGCTCCTCGGTCACGAAGGGATTGCGCGAGTTGAACCTGGAGTTGTTGCCGAAGGTGAACACGCCGCCGTGGAACTTCTGGTATCCGGGCTTGGTGATGATGTCAATGCGCCCGTAGCCGAGCCGGCGGTATTGCGCCGAGAAGGGATTTTGGTTGACGCGCACTTCCAGGATGGCTTCTTTGGGAGGAAGCTGCCCGCCCGAAAAGCCGTCAATGTAAATCTGCCCGCCGTTGGGGCCCGCCGCCGGGCCCGCCAGCGCCATCAATTCCTGTTGCAGCTGGTCGGGGTCCTCGGAGAGGGCGTTCAGGTCCTTGCCGCGCAGCACCAGAGCGCTGGCGTTGTTCTCGGGGCTGATGCTCAGCTGCTGGGCCTCGCTTTGCACCGTCACCTGCTGCTTGGCCATGGAGACCGTCAGCGCCGCATCGATGACCTGGGGCTTGGAGCCCGCGGTAATCTCGATGCCCGCTTTCTCGAAGGGGGCGAAGCCTTTGATCTCGATGCGCACCGTGTAAGTGCCCGGTGCTAGATGCTGGAAGGTGTAATGGCCGAGCTCGTTGGTTTGGGTTTCGAGCGTCGCCCCGCCGGGGCCTGTGGCGGTGACCGTGGCCGCGGGCACGGAAGCGCCCGAAGGATCGGTCACGTTGCCGGTGATGCTTCCGGCACCGGCCTGAGCGAACAGGGCGGCCGACAGGAAAAGCGGGGCCAAAACGGCAAGCAGTAACGTTTGCAGGTTCTTCATGGCAGTCGTGCAAATCCTCCGAGCAAAATTGGCGGCTCCGCCGCGTGCCGGGCCCGCACTCCTCCGGGCGCCGGGGGCAGAGAAGTGAACTCTCAACCTAAGGGCCGGGCTCTCCGCCCGTTTCGGCGCTGCTACCGCCGCCCCCTCCCATGCTCATGTTCCAGGGACCCAGGCGAACCTCCTGGCTACCTTTCGGCCGGGCGCGCAGAATGGGCTCGACGCCCGACAAGACGGCGATGGCCGTAACCTCACCCGGCTGGGCGCCTTCCGTGCTCACCACGATGAGCGGCTCGCCGGCTTTCAGGTCGCTTAGCGAAAGCGCCGGGGTATGGTCGAGCATGGCGTTGAAATCGCCCGGCGCGCCGCCGCGCATCCCCTGGTGATTGCCCGCCGGCCCTTCGGGCCGCCGGAAGGTTCCCCCCTGCGGCTCGCTTGGCTTGGGCTCCGCGCCGGACGCGCCGGAAGAATTCGCGCCGTTCGAGCCGTCGGAATTAAAGCGCGCGATCATCATGGCAATGAAGGGAGGAAGCTCGTGCAGCTTGGAATCAGGGTTGGTCTTGACCAGAACGGGCTTGCCGGTTTGCAGGTCCTTAACGGTGA
This sequence comes from Terriglobia bacterium, assembly GCA_046704985.1. Taxonomy (GTDB): domain Bacteria; phylum Acidobacteriota; class Terriglobia; order UBA7540; family UBA7540; genus JBJKQV01. The sequence goes on along the minus strand of JBJKQV010000354.1, from coordinate 1,345 downwards.
GGGTCCCTTGTGCCGCATCCACCGAGATGACAGTGGCGGGAATATTGCGGAAGGTTCCGGAAACCACTTCCTGGGCGGCAAGAGCGCTGCCGTCGGAGTTCTTCTCGCCCAGCGCACGCACCTGGTCGCCCACTTTGATGTCGGCAAAGGGCGCGGGGCGGGCGTCACTGAACTTGATGGAATCGGGCGCGTAGCGAAGCAGCCGGGCGCCGGGCTTGAGCGTGACGGCGACCGGATGGGTGGGATTGGAAGGAGTGGGAGGCGTGTTGGGAACCGCCAGGACCAGTGAGGGCCCGGCGGGGTCGAGCGATTGCACCACGCCGGAGATGCCTCGGTGCTCCCAGGCTTGCCGCTGCGCCTCGTGGGCGCGCGCCAGCGCCGCCTTGCTCATGTCAATCACCCGCGAGGCCACCATGGACTTCTGATCGGCGGACAGGGAACCGAGCACCAGCACGCGGTCGCCGGGATTAATGTCGCTGACCGCCACCTTCTCCGCGGCGCTCAGGTTCTTGGCGCCGGGAGGAACGCGCAGAACTTCGACGTTCGCGGGCAAGTGGACCGTCAGCAGCGGCCCCGCGTCTGTGCGCAGGGTCAATTGCTGGGCGTTGATTTCAGTGACGGCGCCGATGGGCCGCACCGCCTGCGGCGCGGCCGCGATCACCTGCGCCAGCACCAGACTCGCCATCGCCCCAACCCAAAAAGTCCCCTTCGCAATCCTGGTTCCTACCATGCTCCTTCAGACGATACGCGCGGCGTTTAGGTTTCATCCAGGTTGCGAATTTACACAGAAAAAGCCCGCACCACTGCGCACCAGGGCCTTACAGCGCAGACATTGAGAGCCCATTCGCTCAGGGAGTGCTTGGGTCATTGTGCAAAAGCCCGCCGCTACTAGGCAAAGTCCCCCTTTCACGTTATACTGAAACCGTTGAGTCCAGGGCGTAACATGGGAGATCAGCTAATCCAGATCGCGCGCCGTGGGAGAACTTCAAACGGCGAAGCCTCCCCTGCGCCTGCGGAGTATTCCCGCCTTTCCACCGCCGCGGGCGGCAAGACCTTTTTCATCGAGACCTTCGGGTGCCTGATGAACGTGCACGACTCGGAGAAGGTCGCGGGCGTGCTCCTGGGGCGAGGCTACCGGCCCGCGGAAACCTCGCAGGAAGCCGACCTGATCCTCTACAACACCTGCAGCATCCGCGAGAAGGCCGCGCAAAAGGTTTTTTCTCGCCTGGGGACGTTCAAGAAGCAGCGGCGGCCCGGCCAGGCGCTGGGGGTGCTGGGCTGCGTGGCGCAGCAGGAAGGCGAGCAGATATTCGAGCGCGCCCCGCAGGTGAGCCTGGTGTGCGGC
>JBJKQV010000353.1:0-2713 GCA_046704985.1 Terriglobia bacterium | reverse complement strand
GCCGCGAACATTTCCTGGCGCGTGGGATCGAAGATTACGCCGGCGATCAGTTCGCCGTTGCGCTCCAGCGCGAGCGTCACGTTGTACACCGGGAACCCGTGCGCGAAGTTCGTGGTGCCGTCCAGCGGGTCGACGTACCAGCAGTAGTCGGACCCGGTCTTGGAGCCGCTCCCTTCCTCGGCCACGATCGAGTGCTTGGGAAAATGCGTGCGCAGGCGCTCGACGATCAGGGCCTCGGAACGCCGGTCGGCGTTCGTCACCAAGTCGGAAGGGCTCTTGTAAGAAATCTCCTTGGGGCGCTTGAAATGCTGCGCCAGCAGCGCGCCCGCCTCGCGCGAGATGTTTACGGCGGTGGTCAAATAACTTTCCATAGTCATTAAACCCGAAAGTAGAAATTAGAAATCAGAATCACGCCGCAACTTTGGACTGAACATGCCGCCCTCGCGCCCTGGCTTGCTTGATTAAGGTTACCAAAATAGCGGTCAACTCCGAGGTTTCACCTTTCAACGGAGCGAGCCGCGCGGCCGGGAGCACTTCCGCCTGCTCGAGTAATTCCAACCAGTAGAGGGTTTCCTCCAATTCCATCAACGCCACGCTCAGTTTGGCCGCGTATTCGTCCTTGGAGCGCGCCCTCAAGCCCTCGCGATAGTTTGCTCCCACACTGGTACCAGAACGCAGAATCTGCCTGCCGATGACCTGCGCCTCCGCTCTCCTGGGCAGCGCCCGGTAAAGACGGATGATTCGCAAGGCAAAATCACGAGTGCGCTCCTTCAGGTCTTTCGGCTTTGCCCCGGCAACGGTCATCTCTCAATCACCGCGGATGGGGAGAGATCTGCTCCGCCTCCCCCTTTCAGGGTTCTAATTTCTAACTTCTGATTTCTTTGCTTCCCCTTCCGCCCACACCGCGCCGTCTTCAAAGAACTCCTTCTTCCAAATGGGCACGGTCTGCTTGAGGCGGTCGATGGCCTCGCGGCAGGCCTCGAAAGCGGCCCGGCGGTGCGCGGCGCTGACCAGAATGGCCACGCTCGTATCGCCGATTTGAAGCTTCCCGACGCGGTGCACCATGCCGACGGCGTCTACCGCGAAGCGGGCTTTCAGCTCGCGCCCAATCTCTTCCATCTTGCGAACCGCCATGGGCTCGTAAGCCTCGTACTCGAGATAAAGGGTGCGGCGGCCGCGCGAATGGTTCCTCACCACGCCTTCAAAAACCACCAGCGCGCCGTCCTCGGGCGCCACAAACTCGCGGCGCAACCCGGCAACCTCAATCGCCTGGCGCGTAAGGCGGTAGAAATCCGCGCCCGCGCCGCCGCTAACGGGCGGCAAAAACGCCACCTCGTCGCCTTCGCGCAAGGCCTGCGAAGGCTCGGCGACCTGCTCGTTGACGGCGGTCACCAGCGTTCCGGCCATCTCTCCCAGGCGAGGATAGCGGCGCGCGCAGTCCTGCCACAGGTCGGCAAGGCATCCGCCTGCCGGAAGCTCCACGCGCTCTTCGCTCAAACCGGTGAGGTCGTGGGTTAACCCGAAGAAAAGCACTCGAACCTTCATGCTTCGCCAAGCCGCTCGCTAGTTGGTTGGGACCGGAGCGCCGGGAGCGGAGCCACCTTCCAGCGCCGCGCGCGCGGCGTTGAGGGTGGCGGTGGCGCGCTCGACGGCCTCACGAACCAACTGCAACTGCCGGCGCGCGACCACCCAATCCTTGCGGTCCACGGCTTCTCGAACGCCCGGCAGGACAACGGCTTGGTAACCAGTATACACGCCCGGGGCGAAGAAGGCATGGCGAAACCACGGACGTCCCGGCAACCCCTTATCCAACAGAAAGTTACGCTCCACATCGAGCAGATCCTGGTTCACTTCCGCAAGCTTCGCTTCGGCGGGCAATCCGTCGGCCTCAAGGTCTACCAGCCGCCCGTCCAGCGCCGCCGCGGCCTGGGTAAATTCCTGCGCCGACTGCTGGGCAGAATCCCAGGGCACGTCGGGGGCAGGCGATCGCGCCCGTGTGAGTTCCGCCCGCAAATCCCCGAGGTATTTCTGCATGGCCTGGCCGTACTCCTGATAGTCAAACGGCAGGATGGGGTCGTCGGCCAAACGCATTGCCAGGGTGCCGTATATCTGCGCCTCCGCCACGCAATAGCGGAACGACGGGTCGCCGAATTTCTCCATCCACGCCAGGCTGTCGTACCTGGAATGGTAAACGCCGTAGGGTCCGGCAAACCGGATGTCCAGCGACGGCACGCCCAGGTGCTCCAGGAAGGCGGTGTAGTCGGAGCCGCTGCCCAGGTTGCGCACGTAAACGCTCGAGGCCTCGCCCGAGCCTGATGTCACACGGGCCGGCCCGCTGGCGGAAGGGTTCGCCGGGCGAGGTCGGACGTCTTCGCGCCAGGCGTCGAGGACGGAGCGCCCGGTGCGCGGGTCGGTGACCTCGGCGGTAACTTGCCGCAGCAGGCGGCCGAGCGAAGGCACGGCGGCGGCGACGAAGTGCGTTCCCGTAACGCCGATGTCCACGTTGAGGTAAGCGACGGCGTGGCGGGAGAGAAGATCGGCGTGGTCTTCGGCCCACTCCGTCGAGCCCATCAAGCCGAACTCCTCGGCGTCCCAACTGGCCAGCACCAGCGTGCGCGAGGGCTTCCAGCCGCGCTCGAGCAGCTTGCCAAGGCCGCGGCTCACCGCCAGCAAGGCCACCGTGCCGCTTCCCGGGTCGGCGGCGCCGTAGCCC
>JBJKQV010000352.1:0-8092 GCA_046704985.1 Terriglobia bacterium | reverse complement strand
ACGAAGAGATCCGCGCCCTGGAAGCGATGGGCATGAACGCCGCGCTGGGCATGGCTATTTACCGCAAGGTTTTTCCGGAATTGTTTCCGTCCTGAAAGGTCAAGAATCCCCCCTCACCCGGCTCGCTACGCTCGCCACCCTCTCCCCTGAAGGGAGAGGGCAAGAACTCGGCGGCGAAAGAAGTGCTGCGCTCCGACCCTGGTGCCCGTCATCCGACGGGCGGGTGAGGGGGACTGAACGAATCTGGACGCACCTCTCATGAGCTGCGCCGCCGACGGTCAGGGAACGTAAACGCGCGGGACGCGCTTGCCGATGGAGCAGAGGATCTCGTAGGGAACGGTGCCGATCTCGCGGGCGATTTCGAGCGCGGTGACGGAGCCGCCGTCGGCCTGGCCGATGAGCACCACCTCGTCGCCGACCTCGACGCCCGGGATATCGGTGACGTCGAGGAGGGTCAAGTCCATGCTGATGTTGCCGACGATGCGCGCCGAGCGGCCGCGCACCAGCGCCCGGCCGCGGTTGGAGAGGGTACGGCTCAGGCCGTCGGCGTAGCCCACGGGCACGGAGGCGATGCGCGACGCGCGCCGGGTGTGAAACGCCGCGCCGTAACCGAGCGGCGTGCCGCTGGGAGAGTCCTTGAGGTAGACGACCCGCGACTTGAAGGTAAGGATGGGCTCGAAGTCCTGGGCGGAGGGGGGCGTCTCGCCGGGCGGGCCAACGATCGGCAGGCAGTAGCCGTAGAACAGGGCTCCCGCGCGCACCAGGTTCTCGCCCTCGAAGCGCTGTCCGGAAAGCAGGGCGGCGCTGTTCGAGACATGAACCCAATCGGGGACGATGCCCTGACCAGCGAGCGCCTGCCGGGCGCGCTGGAAGCGTCCCAGCTGCTCTTCGGTCTGGGCCGCCACCAAATCTTCGGCGGAGGCGAGGTGGGTGAAGAAGCCCGAGCAGCGCAGGCCCTCGAGCTCGCGATAGTGTTGGAGGAAAGCGCCCAGGTGATCGAGGGGCACGCCCAGGCGCCCCATGCCCGTGTCCACCTTGAGGTGAAAATCCAGGGTGCAGCCGGCGCGGCGCGCGCAGGCGGCGTAGACGTCCAGACGGGAGGTGGAAGAAACCGTGGGGGTGAGCCGGTAGGTGACCAGGTCGGCGGGGTCGCTCATGTAGAGCCCGCCGAGCAGCAGGATGGGCTGCGCGACGCCCGCCTCGCGCAACTCCAGCGCCTCTTCGACGGTGGCCACGCCGAACCACTCGACGCCCGACTCAGCCAGGCAGCGCGCCACCGGCACGGCGCCGTGGCCGTAGGCGTCGGCCTTGATGACCGCCATCACCTTGCGCCCGGCCGCCAGGAGGCGTACGCGCTGGGCGTTGCGGCGGAGCTTGGAAAGGGAAATTTCCGCCCAGGTGGGGCGGAGCAGTTTGTCGACGTGGGAATTCACGCGACCGCCGGGTCCTCGGGGAAGCGCGCGCCCTCGCTAGGCGTGCGACTCGCCTCCGTGCGCCGAGAGATTTTCAAAACGGACGTAGGGCCTGAGGAAGACCACCTCCACGCGGCCGGTGGGTCCGTTGCGCTGCTTGCCGATGATGAGGTGGACCACGTCGCTCACACTTCGCGGCGCTCCTTCGTCGTCCTCGTCCTCTCCCTCTTCCTTGCGCTCACGGTGCAGGAAGATGACCACGTCGGCGTCCTGCTCGATGGAGCCGGACTCGCGCAGGTGCCAGAGCTCGGGCGGGCTGCCGGGGCGCTGCTCGGGGGCGCGGCTGAGCTGCGAAAGGGCAAGCACGGGGATATTCAACTCCTTGGCGATGCCCTTCAGGCCGCGGGAAATGAAGCTCACTTCCTGGGTGCGGTTTTCAAAGCGCCCGTGGCCGGTGGCGAGCTGGAGGTAGTCGACGATGAGCAGGTCGAGCCCTTTTTCGGCCTTCAGGCGGCGGGCGCGGGCGCGGATTTGCAGGATGCTGAGGGCGGGAGTGTCCTCGATGTAGAGGGGCGCCTCCGCCAGGCGGCCCAGCGCGGGCACAATCTTGTCGGTCCAGTCGGACTTGCCGAGAAAGCCGGTGCGCAGCTTGTGGCTGTCGATGCGCGCCTCGGAGCAGAGCAGCCGGATGAGGAGCGATTCTTTGCTCATTTCGAGCGAGAAGAGGCCCACCACCTTCTGAGAGACGGCGGCGGCGTGGGCGGCGATGTTGAGGGCCAGGGCGGTTTTGCCCAGCGAGGGGCGCGCGGCGACGATGATCAGCTCGCCGGGTTGCAAGCCGGAGGTGAGGCTGTCGAGATCGACGAAGCCGGTTTCGATGCCGGTGACGCGCTGGCCGCGGTCGAACAGCACGTCGATGGTGCCGAAGCTCGACTTGACGATGTCGCGGATGCCGAAGAAGCCCGACTGCACCTTGTCGCCGGCGATCTCAAAAATCTCGCTCTGCGCCAGGTCGATGAGCACGTCGGGATCTTCGCTGCCGTCAAAGCAGCGCGAGATGACGTTGTTGGAAGCGTTGATGAGGCGGCGCAGCAGCGCCTTCTCCTTGACGATGCGCGTGTACTCGCTGACCAGCGAGTAGTTCCCCGCCGGCACGCCGTCGGAGAGCGCCGCCAGGTACGCCGCGCCCCCCACCTTCTCGAGCGACCCCTCGCGCGAAATCTCCTCCGCCAGGGTCACCAGGTCGATGGTGCGCCCCTTCTGCGAAAGGTCCTGCATTTTGGAGAAAACCAGGCGGTGGGAGGCGGAAAAGAAGTCCTCGGCGCTCACCGCTCCCACGGCAATGTTGAGGGCGGCGTTGTCGAGCAGGATGGAGCCCAGCAGGGCGCGCTCCGCTTCCAGGCTGTGGGGCGCTTTCGTTTCTGGAAAGGCGGCGGCAGGCATGGGATTGCGACTGCTCCCTGAAGTTCCAGCCGGAATTGGCGGCGATTATAACAGTTCGCCGCGGGGAGCCCGGCAAATATTTACCTTCCCTCTCCCGCGCCCGGCGAGGAAAAGCCCCGGGGTTATTCGGCAGGGGGAGCGGGAGCCGCCTCGGCGTCCGCAGCAGGCTTCTCTTCGGAGGCCGCAGCGGGTGTCTCCTCAGCGGCCGGAGCAAGAGCTTCGGCGTCGGCCGGAGGCGCGGCTTCGGCGGGGGCCGGTGCGGCAGCCTCTTCGGCGGCCGGGGCAGCGCCCTCAGGCGGCGCTTCCGCTTCCACCTTGACGCGCACCGTGGCCATGACCTCGCGGTGAATCTTCAGACGTACGTCGTACTCGCCCAGCACCTTGAAGGGGTGGTCGAGCTGGATCTTTCGCCGGTCGACCTTGAAGCCCTGGGCGGCGAGTTTTTCGGCGATGTCGAGCGCGGTGACGGAGCCGAACAGGGTGCCCTGCTCGCCGGCCTTGCGCGTGACGGTGACGCTCACGCCTTCGTAGATCTTGGCCAGTTCCTCGGCTTCCGTCTTCTCGTGCGCTTCCATCTTCAGAAAACGCGCGCGCTGCTGTTCCAGCCACTTGCGGTTCTGGGGTGTCGCCACCAGAGCGATCTTGCGGGGCAGGAGGTAATTGCGTCCGTAGCCGTCCGCCACCTTGACCACCTGGCCGCGATAGCCCAGCTTGTCCACGTCCTGAAGCAGAATGATTTCCATTGGCTGACCTCTCTTGAAACGAATCGGCGGGGGGCGCGCCTGCGGCCGCCCTTCGCCCGCCCGGCGCCCGAGGCGCCTAGATCTGGCTGACGAAGGGCAGGAAGGCGATATTGCGCGCGCGCTTGATGGCCGTCGTCAGGGTGTGCTGATGCGATGAACAGGTGCCGGTCAGCCGCCGGGGCAGAATCTTGCCCCGCTCGGAAACGAACTGCCCGAGAAGTTTGAGGTCCTTGTAGTCAATGACGTCAATCTTCTCGGTGCAGAATTTGCAGACCTTGCGGCGGCGAAAGTACTGCTTTCGCCCCCGTCGCCCGCCCGGGCGGGAAGGTCTGGAACCGGATCGTCTTTGCTCTGCCATGGTCAAACCCCTCTATGCCTGAGTAGGCCCAGCCGTGGGCGAGGTGGCAGCGGGAGCGGGAGCGTGGGACGGCGCGGGGGCGGAACGCGACTTGCGTCCGCCTTGCTTGGCGCGCTGGGCCTTGAGCTTCTCCGCCAGCTTGGCTTCCTCGTCGATACGCACGGCCATGAACTTGATCACCCCGTCCGTCACCCGCAGGCGGCGCTCGAAGTCTTTCACCAGGTCGCCGTCGCCTTCCAGCGTGAACAGGACGTAGATGCCCTCCTGAAACCGCTTGACCCGATAGGCCAGCCGGCGGCGGCCCATCTTATCTACCTTCTCCACCTTCCCCCCCGAGCCGGTCACCTGGCCTTCCATCTGCGTGACGATCTGGTCGGCCTCTTCCTCGGTGGCATCGGGACGGATAATGAACATGATCTCGTATTTACGCATCTTCCCTCACTGGGGCGGGAGCACCCGCCGATTGAAGCGGTTCATGGCTTTCTCCGGGCCCTCGCGCAGCGCCGTTCGCACCGCCTCCGAGGCCCGGTCGAGCATCTCTTCGACCGTCGCCAGGTCGGCTTTGCGGAAACGGCCGAGCACGTAGGAAACCCGGTCTTCCACTGGCTGCGGCGGGCCCGCTCCCAGGCGGACACGCCAGAACTCGTCCGAGGCCAATTCGCCGATCACGGACTTAAGGCCGTTGTGGCCTCCCGCGCTGCCCCGGCGGCGAATGCGCAGGCTGCCGAGCGGCAGGTCCACGTCGTCGACCAGGATCGTCAGGTCCTGGAGCGAGTGGAGGTGGCGATCCACCAGCCGCGCCACCGCCAGGCCGCTCAGGTTCATGTAAGTCTGCGGCTTGGCCAGCAGCACCGTGCGGCCTTCCAACTCGGTCGAGGCGGTCAGCGACTGCGCCTCGCGGTGCGTGACCCCCACGCCGCATTCCTCGGCCAGGCGGTCAATCGCCATGAATCCCAGGTTATGCGGCGTCAGCGCGTACTCGTAACCCGGGTTGCCGAGTCCTACAATCAGTTTCAAGCGGCCCTTTCCGCCCCTTCACCAGCCGGCGCGCCACTCGCCCGCGCCGCACGAGCACCGGCCAACGGCCGCCGGGCGCTTCAGGACTCTTTCTTCTCGCCCTTCTTCTCGCCCTTCTTCTCGGCTTTCTTCTCGGCTTTCTTCTCGGCCTTCTTCTCGCCCGCGGCCTCCTCGCCTTCCTCTTCTTCCTCGGGCCGCGCCTTGCGAATCAATTCCGGTTCGGCCGGAGCCGCCTCGAGGGTCTCGGCGGGCTTCTCCTCTTCCACACGCAGCGCCACCACGTGCGCCACCACGCGGTGGGGCTCGCTCAGCACGCGCACCTTGGGACCCAGGGGCAAATCGGCCACGCGCACGGCGAGCCCGATCACCAACTCGGTGACATCCACCACAATCTGCTCGGGGATGTCGTCGGGGAGGCACTCGATCTCCACCTCGCGCAGCACGAACTCGAAAACCCCGCCCTGCAACTTGACGCCCTTGGCCTCGCCGGTGATGCGGATGGGGATGCGCAGGCGCAGCTTATGGTCGCGCCCCACGCGCACCAGGTCGACGTGAAGCAGCTCGCCATGCAGGGGGTCCACCTGCCAGTCGCGCAGCATCACGCGCGCCGGGGTCTTGCCCTTGATCTCCAGGTTAAAAATAGCGTTGTGGCCGGCGCCGGAGCGCAGCACGCGCACAATCTCCTTGGGGTCCACGGTCACGGGCAGCGAAGGTCCCTGGTCGCCGTACACCACGGCGGGCACGTGGCCTCCCCGCCGCAGGCGGCGCGAGGCGTTCTTGCCGAACTCTTCGCGCGGCTCCGCGGCCACACTCAAAACTTGGGTCGTCATCGTTCACTCCTTGGCCCCCGCCGCACCCGGCCCTGCGGCCGGCCGCGAGGGCTCAGATAAAAAGCTTGCTCACCGACGTCTCCTCGTGGATGGAGCGCACGGCGCGCGCCAACAGCCTGGCCACGCTGAGGGTCTTGATCTTGGGACAGCTTAGCCCTTCCTGGCTGAGCGGAATCGAGTTGGTCACCACCGCCTGCTCGATATTGGAGTTACAAATTTTCTGCACCGCGTCGCGGGCAAACACCCCGTGCGTGCAGCAGGAGTAGACCTTCACGGCCCCCTTGTCCTCCAGGGCTTTGGCGACCCGCACCAGGGTGCCGCCGGTATCGATCATGTCGTCGACCACCAGGCAGAGTTTGCCGCGCACGTCGCCGATGACGTTCATGACCTCCACCACGTCGGCGTCCTCGCGGCGCTTGTCGATGATGGCCAGGGGGACGCGCAGCTTCTTGGCGAAGGCGCGGGCGCGTTCCACGCCTCCCGGGTCGGGCGAAACCACCACCTAGTTGCGCAGGCGCAGCCGGCGGAAATAATCCACCGTCACCGGGGTGGCGTAGAGGTGGTCGACGGGGATGTTGAAATAGCCCTGGATCTGCCCGGCGTGCAAGTCGAGGGTGAGCACGCGGCTGGCGCCCGCCGTGGTGAGCATGTCGGCGACCAGCTTGGAAGAGATGGGAACGCGCGGGCGATCCTTGCGGTCCTGGCGCGCGTAACCGTAGAAGGGCATCACCGCGGTGATGCGCTGGGCGGAGGCGCGGCGCATGGCGTCGAGCATGATCAACAATTCCATCAGGTGTTCGTTCACCGGCGAGCAGGTGGGCTGCACGATGAAGACGTCCATGCCGCGGACGTTCTCCTGAATCTGCACGCGCACCTCGCCGTCCGGAAAGCGTCCCACGTGCGCGGCCCCCAGGGGCACGCCCAGGTAGCCGCAGATTTCGCGGGCCAGCGCCGGGTGGGCGTTGCCCGTAAAAACCTTCAGGGAATTCCGAGTTCGCTCCCCCATCCGCGCACCTCTGACCATTCGGAGATCCGATGGGCTCACTTGCAAACTGGCTGGGAGGCCTGGACTCGAACCAGGGTTCCATGCTCCAAAGGCATGTGTCCTACCACTGGACGACCTCCCAGTTGCTCCCGGTTCTTCCTGCTGCTCTGCGTCGACAAGCCCTTCAGTGCACGGAAACCACACCCCGGCGCTGATAGGCGGCCCGCGACAGGCTGCGGGTCACAAAAACTCTCCATCCCGCGGGAAGATCCTCGCAGGCGTCTTGCACTTTTCGGGCGGAGGCAAAGACAGCGTAGAGGGCTGACCCACTACCCGTCAGGGAGGCTGTTTCGGCTCCGGCCCGGATGAGCTGCTGCTTGACTCTTGCCAGCCCTGGCCACCTCGCGAAGACGACCTGCTCGAAGTCGTTTTCGGCCGGTCCCCAACGTTCCGGGGAAGAAGGTGACCACGCACCGAACGAAACTATCTTAGAGCGCTGGCGGCGCTTTGTCAACCGGCGCGCGGCGTCGAGGCGGGCGTAAGCGTCCGCGGTGGCCACGGCGAAACGCGGGAATACCAGCAAACAGTAGCGGAAGGGCAAGTCGTCGAGGGGGTAGATCTCCTCGCCGCGTCCGCAGCCGAGAGCTCGCCCGCCGCAGAGGAAATAGGGCACGTCCGAACCCAGGCGCGCCGCCAGACGCCAGCGCTGCAAGTCCGAAAGGCGGTCGCCGGTCAAGCGTTCCAAGCCCAGGAGCATGGCGGCGGCGTCGGAGCTGCCGCCTCCCAGACCCGCGCCCACGGGGATGCGCTTCTCCAGGCGCACGTGCGCGCGGCCGCTGAAATCCCGCGCCCGCCTCCAAAGCTCCCAGGCGCGGCAGACGAGGTTTTCGCGCCCCGCCGGCACGGTGGGCGTGTCCGTTTCCAGCTCCATTCCCCCCGGCCGCTCCGGACCGCCCCCTCGGCGGCCGGGCGGCCCGGAAAGCAGCAGGATGCTCAAGCGGTCGTGAAGGTCAAGGGATTGAAAGATGGTGCGAATGTCGTGGAAGCCGTCGGGGCGGCGGGCCAGCACCTTCAGCGTCAGATTGATCTTGGCGAAGGCGCGCAGGGAGACACGAGTCGGCACAGGCATCACCGCCAGAAGTCCGTCACCCGGCGGAAAGGGTTGACGGGAAGTAGGGGATCAAATCAACACGAACGGGACGAGGCGGGGCCGGCCTTACGGCCGCGCCGTTTGATGCTTCGCCAGGCGGCGCTTCAGGTTTTCGAGTTCCTTGCGCAACTTGGCTGCCTGCGCGGGGCTGAAG
>JBJKQV010000351.1:0-8383 GCA_046704985.1 Terriglobia bacterium | reverse complement strand
GACGAAGCCGGGCTGAATCACCAACAGAATGCCCAGGTGCGCGGCGCGCTGGAAATCGCCCGCCTGCGCGTAGGAAAAATGCTCGATGCGCAGGCGTCCCGGCGCGATGTCGGGATGAGTTTCGAGAACCGACTGGTAGACGTTGAGGACGTGATGGACGGCCCGGTCGCCGATGGCGTGGGTGGCGACGCCCAGGCCCGCCGCCAGTGCGCGGAGCACGAGCGCGCGCATTTGCGGCTCGGTCATGCGCAGCACGCCGCGCGTTGACGGGTCGTCGGCGTAAGCATGGCTGAGCGCGGCGCTGCGGCTGCCCAGCGCGCCGTCGGAAAACAGCTTGAGATGGGTGACGCGCAGCCGCGGCGAGAGAACGCGGTCTTGGGGATTTCGCAGGACCTCATCGGCGAGCGAGGTGGGCGCGATAACCATCAGGTTCACGTGAATGGGCAGGGGATGTTCGCGGTCGAGTTTCACCAGCAGACGGAAATAACGCTCCAGCGGAACGTTCAGACCCACCACGCCGGGATAGGCGAGGAAACCGGCGTCGTAGACGGTGGTGATGCCGTGCGCGGCGAGGGCCTGCGTGGAGAGGCGAAAGGCCTCGGTCACCTGGGCGTCCGTGGGCGTGGGCAGGTGCTTCAGAACCAGTTCGTTGGCACGTTCGAGCAGAATGCCCGAGGGAGAACCGTCCGGCAGCCGCGCGATTTTGCCGCCCGGCGGATCGGGCGTCTTGTTGGTGATGCCCGCGACGCGCAACGCCGCTTCGTTGGCCCAGCCGCAATGGCCGTCGGAGCGGATCAGGTAGACGGGATTATGGGGCGCGGCGCGATCGAGCAGCCGGCGCGTGGGCAAGTTCTGCTGCCCCCAGGCGTTCTGGCTCCAGCCGTTGCCGAGAATCCAGGCGCCTTTCGGCACGCCGGCAGCGCGCTCGGCTACCAGCCGGGCAATTTCCTTTTCCGACCGGGTTTTCGTCAGATCCAGGAAGAGCGCCTGGTGGAGTTGGTGATTCAGCAGCGTGAGGCCGATGTTGAGCAGGTGAACGTGATGATCGTTCAGGCTGGGCATCAGAACGTTGCCATGCAGGTCGATCAGTTTCGTTCCCTGGCCGCGGGTTTGCTCCACCTCGCGCATCGAGCCCATCGCCAGGATTTTTCCTTCGCCAATGGCGATGGCGTCGACTTGAGGGTGAGCGGGATCGAGGGTGAGAATCGTCCCGCCATGAAAGATGACCGTCGCCGGGCCCTTTGGCGCGCGCGCAGAGGCCACGGCGGTGACGGCGCATACGGCTGTGAAGAAAAATGCCAGAGCTGCGGCACGGGAAAGCGCGATGCGGAAAGGTTTCATGGTCGGCACCCCTTGCGTCCGATTGCTGAGCACACATTGTCGTCCACAGGCGACGGTGAGCGCAACGCAAGTTGCGAATTTCGCAGGTCTTTTTTCCGCGGCCACGCATTGCGCGCCAGCGAGAGGGCAGCCGGCGCCCGTAGCGGCGATTCTACATCGCCACGAAAAGCCCACGGTTGATTCAAACCGCGAATTAACCGTGGCTACCCAGCCCGCTTGCGGCGCGGATCGCAGACATTCGAGAACCAATGCCACCCGACTTGCGCACGGAAAGCCGTAACCGCCCCACCCTTGCCCAAGGGGCAAGGGTGGGGCAACCTGCACCCTACGGCGCAGGTTGCTGCGTGCATTGGCTGCCCGCAGGTAGTATCATCGCGAGCATGAACGGCGAAACAACGCGAGCCGAAAACCCGCAGAGTTTCAAAAAGCGAAACTCTGCGCTACCTGCTGGCTGACCGGTGAGGCAGGGAAGCACTGGTGGATTTGGGGCGGCCCCGCCGGAGTAGGGGGAATGGATATGAAAATCGAAAGGGTGGTCAATTGGAGCGATCCGCGCCCGTGTCCCAGAACCCGGTTTGAGGGTGAAGTGCTGCAAGCGCTGGAGGATCTTGTCCGAGGTTTGCCGCCGGGGACGGCCGCACTGCGGATCGGGCGGCTTAAGGCTTCGCCGGGCTTGCTTGAACCTGAATTTGACATTAACCCAACTAACCCTAGAGCGGCACCCGTCGGCGGCTACGCCGTGGCCGAAGATCTTGAGCTTGCCATTGGCCACGCGGAGGCGGAGTTCTTTCGGTTTGCTCGTGGTGGCAACATACTCCCCGGAGCACGTTGGCAGGATGAGCTTCGATGGATTTGGGAGGTTGTTATCGCGGGTGGTTTCACCCAGCGGCACTACTTTGACAAGCGTGGAAACCGAATAGGAGGTTATAGCAAGATTCTTGTAAAGGGTGTAGAGCTCGTTTTCCACAGTGGGCGGAGGGAAGGGTTGTTCGGTCGCGGCTACACGAGCGTGAAGGAGGTAATTTACGAGCCGTACGCTCAGGCAGCTCCACACCCATGAGCGGGTAGTGCGGAGTTTCGTTTTTTGAAACTCCGCGGCCGTTCCTTCCGGGGGCCAAGCCGGTAGGCAGGTGGCCCGGCGGGTGCCCCATCGCTGCGCCTTGGGCAAGGGTGAGCCACCTGCCCGCGGCCCCACAGAGCAGGACCGCAGACATTAGAAACCAAACGCCTGCGCCACCCGCGAAGTGGAATCGGCAGTGAGGGAGGCGAAGATGCATACCAAATACAGCATTCTCGCTGCACTGTATCTATGCTTAGTGGCTAACGTGTATGCCTGGGAGAACGGCGGCTGCAAACTCCAAATAAAAGCCGAGGACAGCGGGCTACAGAGCAGCAACGGGAAACCTCGGGGGCCTGCTATCATCTCCGGCGACGCTGTGAGCGTCGGGGCCTTCCGGTTGCGTTTTGTTGATGCGAAAACCGGACAGGCGCTGAAACCGACGAAAGTTACTGTCGCGTACGGGTGGAAGTGGCTGGAGTATCCGTACCCGGAGCATCTCTGGGGAGCTTGGTCCGATGCAAGCGATGTGGTAACTTGTGTGGGGACAGAGGGTGAAGTTGTTTCAGTACCGCAGTTCGAGGTGAAACCGAGAGGGTGGTACAACGGCAAATATGCCAAGTTTCCGTTTGCCAAGAAACCGTCGTTCACCGGCATCGACGTGACTGCCACTCTAGAGCAGTGTTCTCCGAGAGTGACGATTAAACCTGAAGATGCGCGGAAGTTACAAGGGAGGACCGCGGTGGTTAAAGTGGACTGCCACGGCGAATCCACCGTCACCTATGAGAAGCGGGTAGCGCAGAGTTTCATCCTGCCGTGCGGGATGAAACTCTGCGCTACTTCAGCGCAAGCTCGTAAGCGGCGAGCAGCGACTGCTTTTCGATTTCCCAATTGAGTTGTTCTGCGATGCGGCGGTGGCCGAGCGCGCCCATTTCGCGGCGCAGGGGTTCGGAGTCGAGGAGTTTTTCGATCTGGGCGGCAAAATCCTTGGGGTCGTTGGGCTGCGCGTAGAGCGCCGCGTCGCCGGCGGAGCGCCGGCCTTCCGTCAGGTCGTAGAGCACTACGGGCTTCGCGTAGGCCATGTACTCGAGAATCTTGTTCATGGTGGACTTGTCGTTCATGGGATTCTTGGGGTCGGGCGCCACGCCCAGGTCGGCGGTGGAGAGGTAAGGAGAGAACTCGTCTTCGGCCAGGCGGCCGGTGAGGCGAACCACCGCCTCCAGCCCCCTCTCGCGGACCAGCTTGCGGACGTTGGGCATTTCCGTTCCGTCGCCGATAATCACAAACAGCACGTCCCGGCGCCGGCGTTCCTTGACCAGGTAAGTGATGCTCTCGACCAGCAGGTCGAGCCCGTCCTGCGGCCCCATCACTCCCAGGTAGACGACCAGGTAAGGTTTGCCTTCCTTGCGCTCCGGAGACGGCGGGCCGGGGCGCGGGCGGCTGCGGTCCGGGCAACTGCGCACCACAAAGACCCGCTCCGGCCGTTTGCCGCCGCGCGTCAGGGCGACTTCGCGGAAGGATTCGTTGGTCGAGATGCAAACGTTGGCGGTGCGAAACGTCCAGCGCTCCGCCAGGCGCACCAGCCGGTAGAAGAATCCCCGCTTCCCGAACTTGACCTCGAAAAGCTCCGGGTTCAGGTCGTGGTGGTCAAAGATAAAGCGCACGCCGAAAAGCTTGAAGAAGAGCCCGACCAGGAAGATGGTGTCGGGCGGATTACACGCCTGCAAAACCCGGAAGCGCGTGCGCGCGTAAATGCGCAGCGCCAGCCAAAATTCCGCCGCCAGCGCCCAGACGTATTCCGCCAGGTAGCCGAGCGGCCCGGCGGCTTCCGGAACGCTGTGGCGATAGATCTCGATGCCTTCCAGCTTCTCGTAGCTCTTCTCAAAGCCCCGCCCCTTGATGCAAATCACCGAGACGCGGTAGCCCGCCGCGGTCAGCGTCCGCGCCTCCTGCCAAACCCTCCGGTCCAAAGGAACGGGGAGATTCTCGACGACAATCAAAACAGCGGGAGTCGGGAGTCGGGAGTCGGCAGTCGGCATGGGCCTGCTATCTTACGCGACTTTTTCCTGCAAAGACCTGATCAGGGAACGCAACATCTTACCGACGGTTTCACACTGGGAGAGAACCGGACCGAAAGGCTCTTCAGGCCCCAGCCTCACCCGCTGCGAAAGAAGCAAGTGTGTCTCCAGCTCTTTCAGGGAACCCTGCGCCACCCGCAGGAACTGGATATATTCACCCCGGCTTTCGCGTCCGTAGGCCTCTGCGATATTGGCCGGCACCGACGCAGCAGCCCGGCGGACTTGGGAAGTCATGCCATAAAGCTCGTCTTTGGGAAACCCTCGCGTGAGAAGGTAGCAGTCCTCCGCAAGGGCCATCGCTTCGTTCCAAACTCGCAAGTCGCGATAGGATTGGCCTGGAAGCTTTTCCATATACCCTCCCGTAACCGGCCGATTTTCGGTCCCTCGCCTTCTCGGTCATCCGACTCCCGACTCCCCACTCCCGACTCCCGCATTTTTTTGCCGACACCAAAGCTCAAAATTAACCAGCGCCCAAATCTCCTTCTGCCGGTCGCGGACGCCGTCGAAGTGTTCCTGCACGAACTTCTGCATGTTCGTGGCGTGGAAGTAGCCTCGCGAGCGAGCTTCCGGAGAAAGCAGCAAGTCGGCGACCAGGGACTTGAGGGGCTTGCGGAACCAGGGGCCCACCGGAACCACAAAGCCCACCTTGCGCCGGCGGAGAACCTGGGGAGGGAGGTAGGGCTTGAGCGCCTGCTTGAGGAGCACCTTGGTGCGGAAGCTGCGCGCCAGCATTCGCGCCGGCAGTCGCGCCGCCAGTTCCACCAGCCGGTGGTCGAGGAAGGGGAGGCGCTCCTCGAGCGAGGCGGCCATGGTCATTTGATCACCGCGCAGCAGCAGGTTGTCGGGCAGCCACACCTTCAGGTCGGCGTAGAGCATGCGCTTCAGGGGCGCGCGCTCGGGCACCTTGCCCAGATAGTGCGCAAAGACGCGCGCCGGATGCGCCGTGTCCACCTGGGCGAGAAATTCGGGCGTGAACAAATCCTCGCGCTCCTGGCGCGAGAAGGAAGCGAACCATGTGGCGGAGCGCTCCGCTTCGTCCCGGATGGAAAGCGCCTCGAGCGCCAGGCGCACGCGCCGCTGGCGATAGGGCAGCCAGCGCGCGATGGCCTGGGTGGCTTCTTGCGGAAACGCTCCCACCAGGCCCGCCAGCCGGTCGGCGGCGTACTTGGGGTAGCCGGCAAAAAGCTCGTCACCGCCTTCTCCCGCCAGCACCACCTTGACGCTCTGCGAAGCCAGGCGCGCGATGCGGTAGAGCGCGATGTCGGTGGGCTCGGCTACCGGCTCGTCGCGGAAGGCCACCAGGTGCTCGAGCTCTTCGGCCAGGTCGGAAGAGCGCACCATCAATTCCTGGTGTTCGGTCCCGTAGCGGTGCGCCACCTGGCGCGCATAGGGAAGCTCGCTGTAAGTCTGTTCCTGGAAACCCACCGAGAAGGTGCGCAGCGGCCGCCCGCCCAGCTCCGCCATGAGCGCCACCAGGGCGCTCGAATCTGCGCCCCCGCTCAGGAAGACACCCACCGGCACGTCGGCGATCAGGCGCAGCCGCACCGACTCGCGCAGGTGCTCGACCACCTGCTCCGCCAGCTCCTCGGGCGGAGCGTCGAGCGGCTCCTCGGCGGGGACGTCCCAGTAAGCCTCGGTGCGCACGCCGCGCCGGTCGGCCAACAGCAGGTGCCCGGGCAGGAGCTTTTCCACGCCGCGATAGAACGTCTGGGGCGCGGGGATGTAGCGGAAACCGAAGAAGTCGTAAACCGCCTGCGGGTTCACCTCCAGAGGCTGCGCCGCCAGAGCGCGCAGGGCGCGCAGCTCGGAGGCAAAGATTAGCCGCCGGCCATCCCCGCCCCCTTCCTCGACGCGGTAGAAGAGCGGCTTCACGCCCAGGCGATCGCGCGCCACCAGCAGCCGGCGCTCGCGCGCGTCCCAGAGCGCCAAGGCGAACATGCCGCGCAGGTGTTCGAGCTCCCCCGCGCCGTGCTCCTCGTAGAGGTGCACGAGCACTTCCGTGTCGCCGGCGGTGCGGAAGCGGTGGCCGCGCTGCTCGAGCCCGCGCCGCAGCTCGCGGTAATTGTAAATTTCCCCGTTGAAAGTCACCCAGACGCTGCCGTCTTCGTTGGAAAGCGGCTGATGGCCGCCCGGCAGGTCGATGATGCTCAGCCGGCGGTTGCCCAGGCCCAGCTCGCCGTCGAGATGAAAACCTTCGTCGTCGGGGCCGCGATGCACCATGGCGTCGGTGGAACGCTTCAGGCGCTCGCGCTCCGCCGGCCGCCCGCTTTCGAAATTAAAAATTCCGCAAATGCCGCACATGGGGGAATGTCCGTCGCAAGGGTCCCGGGCTTCGGGTTAAGCGTTGAAAGTCGAAGCTCTCACGTCCGCTTCCGCACCCCGGCCGGGCCCGGCGCGAGTTTAGTCGAAAACTTGCGCCGCGCGCGCGGAGATTATGCTCGCGGGCCGCGTTCCGCGCTGCGCAGGGCGCGCGCGTAGACTTCCATCACCTGCCGCGCCACGTTCTGGATGGAAAGGCGCTCCATGTGCTCGCGGCCGCGCGTGCGTGCGCCGCGCCGGCACACCGCCACGATGCCTTCCGCCAGCGCCTCCGCCCGGCGCTCCACCAGGTGGCAGCCTTCCGTCCCCGCAATCAGCTCTGCCGAGTCGCCCACCTTCACGGTAACCACCGGCAGGTTGACCGCCATCGCCTCCTTCAAGGCGTTCGGAGAGCCTTCGATCACCGAGGCGAGGACGAAAACGTCGGCGGCGTTCAGGTAGAGCGGCATCCGCTCGCGAGGAATCTTGAGGGCGTG
Organism: Terriglobia bacterium; assembly: GCA_046704985.1. GTDB lineage: Bacteria > Acidobacteriota > Terriglobia > UBA7540 > UBA7540 > JBJKQV01. Next base: position 1,112 of record JBJKQV010000351.1, on the reverse strand, counting down.
CAGAATCTCGAGCTCCGGGAACTGGGCGCGGGCGCGTGCCGTGGCCGCTTCCACCAGGTCGTAGCGCTTGCGCGGCACGGCGGGGTCGTAGGGAAAGAGCACGTATTTCTTCTTCGCGTCGAGCTCCAACCGGCGGCGCGCCTCCTGCGAATCGAGCGGGCGAAAAAGCTCCAGGTCGACGCCGTTGGGGATGACCTGCGCGGAGGCGAGGCGCAGGCGCGATTTCATTTCCTGCGACTTCACAATCACGGCGCGCACCAGGCGCGCGAGTACGAAGCTGCTGACTTGGAAGAAGCGCCCGAAAAGGGTAATGCTGCCGCTGCGCCGCGGGCGTCCGAGCACGTCGTCGCCCATGAACGAGACCACCACCGGCACGCGAAACTGCGTGCGCGCAACCCAGCCCGACAGCCCGAAGTGCGCGTGGATCAGATCGTAGCGCACGGCGCGCAGGCGGCGGCGCAACTCGCCCACCGCGCGCAGGTAGTTCCAGCGCGACACCCGCCCGTTGATGAACAGCACGTCGTAGTCCACCCCCAGCGGGCGCAGCGATTCCATCTGCGAGAACACAAAACTCCCCCAGCCGGGATCGTCCTGGTACGGCCAGAGGTTGGTAACCACCAAAACGCGATAAGCGCTCATGAAAATTTCCACTCAGGCGATCTTGCGCAAAACGAACGCGTGGCAACTGCCCAGGCCGCAGCGCGCCAGGGTATGGCGCGCCGCGAGCAAGCGCCCTCGCAGCAGTCCGAACGACGAGTAGGTGAGCAGCGGAACTTCCGCCACCCACTCCAGGCGCCGGTCGGCGAGCAGACGCCGCCACGGCCCGCGGCCGTAGGCCCGGAACTCCGCGGCGTGGGAAGGAAAGGTGCCGTGAATCTCCGGGCAAAAACACCTGCGCAGCAGCCCGCCCACGGTGGGGCGCGGGGCGCTCACACCCGCCGCGCCCGCGGCCGCCGCGGCGCCGGGCTGGCGGCGCAGCGACCACTTCCCCGCCAGGTGCAACCCGTAGCCTAACGGATGGAACAGCAGGTTGAAAGTCTTCCACACGCGCGAGGGCATGGCGTGCGCCAGGTAGCCGCCCGGGCGCAGCACGCGCAGCGCCTCCTCCATAC
>JBJKQV010000350.1:0-5043 GCA_046704985.1 Terriglobia bacterium | reverse complement strand
TGCGCATCCTCCAGAACCGCTACGGCGCGGGGCTGGCCACGGTCACCGACCTGCTGCGGGCCGAGACCATGCAAACCGCCGCCGAGAAGAATCACTTGAATGCCTTGTTCGATTACCGCCTGGCGTTTGCCGCCCTGGACCTTTCCACCGGCGCGCTGGGCCCCAATTCGCCGGCCGTCACCAACTGACGCCCGCGCGGGGAAGCGGATATGAAAATGAAGCGAATCCTTCAATGGCTTTTCATCGCCGGAGCCTCCGGCCTGATGCTGGCTTGCGGAAGCGCCGAGCAGGCGCAGCCGAAAGCGACGACGGTTTCCGGCGTCGAGACGGAGACGGTGAACTGGCAGAGCGCGCCGCGCTTGTACGAAGCGGTGGGCACCGTGCAATCGGCGACCTCGAGCGTGGTGGGCGCGGAAATAAGCGGCACTGTGCGGCAAGTGCTGGTGCACACGGGCGACCGCGTGCGCCGCGGACAGGTGCTGGCGCTGCTCGATGACCGCAACCCTCAGGCGCAGGTAGGGGCGGCGCAGGCGGGCGTGGAAGAAGCCCGCGAGGGCGGGGCGGAGGTTGCGCAGGGGCTCGCCGCCGCGACCGCCCAGCGACAATTCGCCGAAGCCACCTTCAAGCGCTACGAAGCGCTGCTGGCCAAGAATTCCGTCAGCCAGCAGGAATTCGACAACGCCCGCACTCAGTACCAGGCGGCGCTTGCCAACGAGCGCGCCATGAAGGCTAAGCAATCGCAGTTGGCGGCGCGCGGCCGCCAGGCGCAAGCGCAACTTACCTCGGCCGAAACCATGCTCAGCTACGCGCGCATCGTCTCGCCGCAAAACGGAATCGTCGCCGCCAAGAACGTGGACGCCGGCACCCTGGTGATGCCCGGGACGCCGCTGTTTACCATCGACGATCCCACGCACTACCGCCTGGACGCGAACCTGCCGGCGCAATACGCCGCCCAGGTGCGGCGCGGCGAGCCGGTCGGCGTCGTGACCGGCGGCGGGCATCTGAGCGGCCGCGTGGCAGATGTGAGCCCGTCGACCAACCCCTCCAGCCGCACGATGACGGTGAAGGTGGAACTGCCCGAAAAGTGCGGCTGCCAATCGGGCGATTACGGCACGGCGCTCTTTCCGGTGGGAGAAGAAAAAATTCTGGCCGTGCCTGCCACGGCGCTGGTCGAGCAGGGACAGTTGACCGGCGTGTACGTCGTAGGTTCGGAGGGCGCGGTGGAATACCGTCTGGTGAAGACCGGACGCAAGATGGGTGAGCGGGTGGAGATTCTCTCCGGCCTCGAGGGCGGGGAGCGCATCGCGCTCTCCAAACTGGATCTTATGAAGCAGGGGGTCCGCGTCGAATAGCCATGAGCAACCCACGCCTGGGCTTCGCCGGACGCGTCGCCCATTACTTCATCAACTCGAAACTGACTCCTCTGATCATGATCTTCTCGATCCTGCTGGGCGTTTACGCCATCTGGGTGACGCCGCGCGAGGAAGATCCGCAGATCGTCGTGCCCATGATGGACGTCTTCGTCCAGATGCCGGGCGCCAGCGCCAAAGAAGTGGAAACGCGCGTGACCACGCCCATGGAGCGGCTCATCTGGGGCATTCCGGGCGTCAAGTACGTTTACTCAGGCAGCCGCCCGGGCGTTTCCATGGTGACGGTGCGCTTCAAGGTCGGCGAGAACATGGAGGAGTCGCTCGTCAAGCTCTACAACAAGCTCTATTCGAACTTTGACCTGATTCCTCCCGGCGCCTCCAAGCCCCTCATCAAGCCGCGCTCGATTTACGACGTGCCCATCCTGGCGCTCACCTTCTGGAGCGATCAGTATCGCGGCTACGAGCTGCGGCGCATCACCGCGGAAGTCGAGCGCCACGTGGAAGCCCTGGACGACGTTTCAGTGACCCACCTGATGGGCGGGCAGCGGCGCCAGGTGCGCGTGCTCTTGGACCCGGCGAAGATGGCGGCCCACGGCGTCGCCCCCGCCTCCATTATTCCCATTCTGGGCATGGAGAATCAGCAGCTGCAGGCGGGCGGATTCGCCGCCGACAACTATCAGTACGACGTGGAGACGGGCGATTTTCTGCACAGCGCCCAGGATGTGGGCGCGGTGGTGGTGGGCGTCTTTCAAGGGCGGCCCGTCTACCTGCGCGACGTGGCCAAGGTTGAGGACGGTCCCGCCGAGCCCAACAACTACGTTCTGTTCGCTTACGGCCGCGGCGCGCACGCTGCGGCATCCACCGCCACCGGGACCTATCCCGCTGTCACCCTTTCGGTTGCCAAGCGCAAGTACACCAACGCCGTGACCGTGGCGAACCACGTCCTGGAGATGGTGAACGGGCTGAAGGGCAAGGTCATTCCCGCCGGCGTGCACATGACGGTGACGCGCAACTACGGCGAGACGGCGCGCGAAAAAGCCAATGAGCTGCTCGAACACCTGCTGCTGGCCACGCTCTCGGTGGCCATCCTCATCGCCCTGTGGCTGGGCTGGCGCGCCGCGATGGTGGTGCTGGCGGCGATTCCCACCACCCTGGCCTTTGCGCTGTTCATCTACCTTCTCTACGGCTACACGCTCAACCGCGTGACGCTCTTCGCGCTCATCTTCTGCATCGGCATCCTTGTGGACGACGCCATCGTGGTGGTGGAGAACATCACCAGGCATTTCCACTTGCCTCAGAACAAGGGGAGACCTCTGGCCGACGTGGCCGTGGAGGCCGTCGACGAGGTGGGCAATCCCACCATCCTCGCCACTTTCACGGTCATCGCCGCGGTCTTTCCCATGGCCTTCGTGGGCGGGCTGATGGGACCCTACATGCGTCCCATGCCCATCGGCGCTTCGGTGGCCATGGTCTTTTCGCTGATGGTGGCGTTTGTGGTTTCACCCTGGGCGGCGTTGCGCGCCCTGGGCCACGTTCCCTCGCCCGGCGGCGGCGAAAAAGAGGAGGGGGAAGGGGGCCGCACGCAGCGCATCTTCCGCCGCGTCATGACCCCGCTGATCACCGACGCGCGCAAGCGCCGGCTCTTTCTGGGCGGCGTGGTAGCGCTGCTGGTGCTGGTGATACTGATGCCGCTGGGCAAGCTGGTGCTGGTCAAGATGCTGCCTTTCGACAACAAGAGCGAGTTCCAGGTGATCGTGGACATGCCGGAAGGCACCACGCTCGAGCAGACGGCGCGGGTGACGGCGGAGCTGGCGCACCGCATCGCTGCCGAGCCGGAAGTGGACGACGTGGTGCAGTACGTGGGCGTTGCCGCGCCCTACGACTTCAACGGGCTGGTGCGCCACTACTTTCTGCGCGGCGGGCCACACCAGGCGGAGATTTACGTTGACCTGCTGCCCAAGTCGCGGCGCTCCGAGCAGAGCCACGACATCGCCAAGCGCGTGCGCCGGGCCATTGACCCCATCGGGGCCAAATACGGCGCCAAGCTGAAGGTGGCGGAGATTCCCCCCGGGCCGCCGGTGATGGCCACGCTGGTTTCGGAAGTTTACGGGCCGACTTACAGCGGCCAGATCGAGCTGGCGCGTAAGATCCTGGCCGACTACCGCAAGACACCGGGCGTGGTGGATGTCGACTGGAGCGTCGAGGCGCCGCAGAAGAAGCTGCGCTTCGTGGTGGACAAGCAGAAGGCGGCGCTCAACCAGGTTTCGGTCGAGCAGATCGCGCAGACGCTGCGCGTGGCGCTGAGCGGCGTGACAGTGGGCATCGCCCACCTGCCGCGCGAGCGCGAGGACGTGGACATCTTCCTCGAGGTTCCGCGCGCCCAGCGCTCGGGCGTCGACCGCCTGGGCGAAATCCGCGTGCTCTCGCGCACCGGGCACCTGGTGCCTATCAGCGAGCTGACGCACGTCGAGGATGACACCATTGAGAAGACCATCTATCACAAGAACCTCAAACCGGTCGTCTACGTCACCGGCGACGTGGCGGGCAAGGAAGAAAGCCCCATCTACGCCATGCTGAAGCTCAACAAGGAGCTCGACCATTTGAAGACGCCCCAGGGCGCGAGCGTCGAGCGCTACTACACCCGCCAGCCGTTTTCGACCGGGCACTACTCGATGAAGTGGGACGGCGAGTGGCAGATCACCTACGAGGTTTTCCGCGACCTGGGGTTCGCCTTCCTGGTGGCGCTGATCCTGATTTACGGCATTGTGGTGGGCTGGTTCCAGTCGTTCACCGTGCCGCTGGTGATTATGGCGCCCATACCGCTGACGCTCATCGGCATTTTGCCCGCGCACGCGCTGATGGGAGCATTCTTTACCGCCACCTCCATCATCGGGTTCATCGCCCTGGCGGGCATCATCGTGCGCAACTCGATTCTGGTGGTGGATTTCGTGGAGATCCGCCTGGCGCAGGGGGTGCCGCTCGCCGAGGCGGTGGTGGACGCGGGCGCGGTGCGCTTCCGTCCCATTCTGCTGACCGCCGCGGCGGTGGTGGTGGGCGCCTTTGTGATACTCTTCGACCCGATCTTCCAGGGCCTGGCCATTTCGCTCATTGCGGGCGCCGTCGCTTCCACGCTGCTTTCGCAGCTGGCGGTGCCGCTGCTCTATTACCTGAACGCCCGGCGGCAGGCGAACGGCGGGCCGACCCTCGCGCCGGAAACGGGCGGCGCGGCAACGGGAGAATAAAAGGAGGAAGCCATGGATGTGAATCGTTGGTTGAGACTCGTGGCGGGATTCTTCGTGATGGCCAGCCTGGCGCTGGGATACTACGTGAACCCGCTCTGGTATCTCTTCACGGCCTTCGTGGGTCTGAATCTTTTCCAGTCGGCCTTCACCAACTGGTGCCCGATGATGACGTTTCTGCGCAAGCTGGGCGTGCGCGGCTGAGCGCGACGGGGCATTGGCCGCGCCGCCGGCAGGTGCTGCCCTGAAGGGCGGCGCTGCGGTTCAGCAGGGAGTTTGGCAAGGAGACAAGTCATGTTTGAGCCTCGACGCATTTTGTGTCCCGTGGACTTCAGCGCGCAGTCGGGCGCGGCGTTGCGCGTGGCGGGGAACCTGGCGCGGGCCGACGGCGCCGACCAGACCGGTAAGGACCCCCCGCCGATCCAGGCGCCGCA
>JBJKQV010000349.1:0-7996 GCA_046704985.1 Terriglobia bacterium | reverse complement strand
CCATCCGCGGGCGCAACACCGGCATTTGGCGGGGCGTCTACCTGAGCTTGACGGGACCGGTGACCCTCGAGCACCCCGCGGTGCGCACAACCTTTCCGCTGCCCAAGACCGACACGGCGGAGGTGAGCGTGGAGGTGGAGCTGCACAACCATCACCCGAAATCTGTGAAGGGCAAGCTGCGCGGACGGCTCGGTGAGGCGCGCTTCGAGCAGCACGTCAAGCTGCAAGGCGGCGAAAAGCTCAAGGTGCGTTTTGACCCTTCCACGCACGCGGTTCTGCGCCTGCAAAATCCCAAGCTCTGGTGGCCGGCCGGCTACGGCCCGCCGGAGTTGTACGACCTGGAGCTGGAATTCGAGGCGCACCATCACAGGATTTCGGACCGCGCGGCCCTGAAGGTGGGCGTGCGGCAGATGAGCTACAGCGAAGAGGGCGGGGCGCTCAAGATTTGGGTGAACGGCCGGCGATTTATCCCGCGCGGCGGCAACTGGGGCTTCAGCGAGTCGCTGCTGCGCTACCGCGCGCGCGAGTTCGACGCCGCGCTGCGCTATCACCGTGACATGAACTTCACCATGATCCGCAACTGGGTGGGGCAGGTGGGCGACGACGCTTTCTACGAAGCCTGCGACCGCCACGGCGTGATGGTGTGGCAGGACTTTTGGCTGGCCAATCCCTGGGACGGTCCCGAGCCCGAAGACGACGCGATGTTCCTGCGCAATGCCCGCGACACGCTGCTGCGCATTCGCAATCATCCTTGCTTGGCGCTTTACTGCGGGCGCAACGAGGGCGTCCCGCCCAAGACGCTGGAGACGGGTTTGCGTAAGCTCTTAGGCGAGCTGCACCCGGGGCTGCACTACATCTCCGATTCGTCGCACGGCGTGGTGAGCGGCGGCGGGCCGTACCACGTCATGCCGCGCCGCTTCTATTTCACCCAAGGCTCGGCCACCAAGCTGCACAGCGAGATGGGCATGCCCAACATCCCGCCTATCGAGAGCGTGCGGCGGATGATGCCGGCGCGCGACCTGTGGCCGCAGGGTTTGGCGTGGGGGCTGCACGACTTCTGTCTGGCCGGCGCGATGCGGGGCGAGACGTTCCTCAGCGCCGTCGAGTACGGCTACGGCGGCGCGGAGAGCGTCGAAGAGTGGGTGCGCCTGGCGCAATTCGTCAACTACGACGGCTACCGCGCCATGTTCGAGGGCCAGAGCAAGCACCGCATGGGATTGCTGCTCTGGATGAGCCATCCCTGCTGGCCTTCCTTCGTCTGGCAGACTTACGACTACTACTTTGAAACCTCCGCGGCTTATTTCGCCTGCAAGAAGGCCTGTGAGGCGCTGCATATCCAGTGGAATCCCGTGACCGAAAGCGTGGAGGTGGTCAACCAGGGCGCTGGGGACGTCTCGGGCCTGGTGGCGCGCGCCGAGATTTTGAACATGGACGGGACGAAGCAGTGGGAGCAATCCGCCGCGCTCGCAAGCGCCGAGGACAGCGCCGCGGCGTGCATTCCACTTCAGTATCCTGCCGGGCTGAGCGCCGTGCATTTTCTGCGCTTGACGCTCACGCGGGAAGGGAAGGCGGTCTCGGAGAATTTCTACCTGCGCGGGGTCGAGGAGGAGCGCTTCGGCGCCATCCGCACGCTCCCGGCGGTCACGCTCGAAGCCTCTACACGCGCAGCGCTCCTGCGCAAGGAGAACCGCTGGCAGTTGACCACCCAACTGAGGAATCCTTCGCCGCACCCGGCGCTGATGGTGCGCCTAAAGGCGGTGCGGGAAGAGAGCGGCGACCGGATTCTGCCTGCCATTTACAGCGACAACTACCTGGCGCTCATGCCCGGCGAGCAGCGGTGCGTCACGACCGAACTTGCCGAAGCCGACACGCGCGGCGAGCGCCCGGCCATCGTCTTCGAAGGCTTCAACGTGCGGCCCGGGCGAGCGAGCGCTTGAGGCAGCGGCCGCAAGGGCGCGGTTTTACCCCCCAAAGAAATAGTTGCAGGGTCCCGCCTGCCGGGCCGTTCAATAAATGAGTGGACGGCAGCCTGGCGCCGAGTCGGCCAGGGCGAATTAGCGCGGCGGCAGGGCCAGTAGATTTTGTAAGTTATTGTAGTACCAGGAGTTAATTGGTGGACCTGGAGGGGTTCGAACCCTCGACCTCATGACTGCCAGTCATGCGCGCTCCCAACTGCGCCACAGGCCCAAAGACTTGTAAACTACTGAAAAGATTCGGCGGACTTCTTGCCCGACACGACCAAACCGGGCTTTCTGTCGCCCAAAACCGGCTCGGTGAATGAAGCGTGAACGTCAATGACCCGTTCCGCACGCGCCAAGCGCTTCTTTGCCTCGTACTGACTCACTTTTCGCATGGCCTCAGCCACATCCGCCGTGTCGGTGATGTTGTACCGCTCGAAGATCCGGGCGTCCTTGTGCCCCGAAATCTTCATGGCCACGGACTGCGAAACTCCCGACCGAATCAGATTCCGGACGCCAGTGCGCCGCAGATCATGTACCAGTTTACCCGGACAACCGGCTTTCCGGCAAGCCGTATTCCACGCCTTGGCGAACGACTGGATGCGCTTCCCGTTGCGGTGAAAAACGAACGGGCAGCCATCCTCGCGGGCCTTCTGCTGCCCGACCATCATCGAATACAGTTCGTCATTGAGGGGCAGCGTCCGGTCTTCGCCGTTCTTGGTCCGCGCCAGGAAAACCAACCGGTTGAAGAGGTCTACGCGGTCCCATGTCAGGCTCAAGATTTCACTCTTGCGCATCCCCGTCCAATATGCAGCAGTCAAGATGCCCTGGAGGTAATCGGGAAGCCCGCCGAGGACGGCCTCGTACTGGTCCTGCTCAAAGAAACCCGTGCGGCGGTTGTTCTCGGGCAGCATTTCAAAATAGGGGACCATTTCAGGCTTCAACTTCCCGGCCTTGCGCGCGAGGTTGAAGGCCAGCCGCAGGAACGCCAGTTCGCGGTTGACCGTGGCATTCCCGAACCCGTCATCAGTGCGCCGCTCCACGTAGTCATTCACGTTGTCGGTTGAAATCTCATCGGCGCGCTTGCCCGCGAAGCCCTTCTTGAGGCGGCCGGCATGTCTCGCCACGCAGCCATAGCTCTTCCGGCCCTTCCGCCTGTAATACCGCAGGGCTTCGTTGAGCATGGCCACGATAGACGGGGGCGCCGTGTCAGGCCGCGGCGCATTGCCGGCTTCGCACTCTGCCATGAGGCGCGCCAGTTCGTCTTGCGCCTCACCCTCGTCCGTCTTGTGAGTGTTCACGCAGAACCGGGAGCCGGCGCGATACCAGATCGCGTAGCCTACGCGTCCCGCCTTTGTCTCTCTCCACCAGAGGTGCCCCTTATTCGCTTCGTTTGCCATGTCGCGCCTCTTTCCTGTGCTCCAAAAGATGCTCCAGGGCGAGCACCAGCACGTTATCAATCTTCCGTTTCCCCTTCTCCCAGTAGCAGACGGCCGCCCGACTCACGCCAAGGGCACGCGCCAGGTCGGCCTGCGAGAATCCCAGTTGCGCCCGGATTGCCTTTAGCTCTTTCGGTCCCATCGTTAACAATGCTAACACGACCAGATTTCCGCCGTCAAGCATTTTTTGTCGCCCTTCTTAGGTGGGGGGGTAGGGGCATGATAATATCCAGTAATGAGTGCACCTCTTAAGGTCATCGCTGCGCTTCAAGCCAAACTGGACAGGGCTGAAAGGCATATTCATGACTTAAAGCAATACCTCGATGGATGGGCTGATGCGCAAAGGGGAGGCGTCAGATTTGATGAAGATCCGAGCACGGGAGATCGCACCTACCGACTAGTCGACATTGAGCCCCTGCCGCCCGCCATCCCGTTGCTGATAGGCGATGCCGTGCATAATTTAAGGTGCGCTCTGGACCACTTAGCTCTTAGACTCGCGGTTGTGGGCAAAGGTCCTGGACCCCATAATCGCGTATACTTCCCGATTTATAAGACCGACGCTTTATACACCTCGAAATCCGTGGAAAAGGTGGAGGGCATAAGGCCCGAAGCCAAGAAGGCTATCGATGATTTGGAGCCATACGGTGGAGGATCAGGTGACATTCTCTGGCAACTCCATTCTCTGGACATAACTGACAAGCATCGCCTCTTGATTTCAGTCGCCTCTTGCAATATTCGCTACAGCATGCCGCCCCGTGTGATCGCTCACCTGAAAAAAGAGTTTCTTGGACTTGAGCCCGACGATCTTTCCCCAGCTCAGGAAAGTCAGGCCTTCCAGCAGGCCAATCCGCACCCAAAATTCCCCGTAGAGCCAGGCGATATACTGTGCACTGTTCCCAAGGATGAGGTGAACGAGAATATGTATTTCTCCTTCGCAGCAGTCTTTGGTGAGCAGGGCGCCCTTTACGGTAAGCCGGTTACCCCAACCCTAAACGAAATGTGGGCACGCGTTAGCAGTGTGATTCGCAGGTTCAATCGGGCCGGACTGCTGCAATAATTTCGCGAAATCTGTTAAGGACATCGCCAGACGGCCAGATTTCAAATGAGCCAGGAAGGCGGTTTCCCAGATGTCGTGCGTATGCCCCAGAGCGGGGTAAAAATGACCCCCCGGTGGTTTTTCCGGGAAGACCGGCGGGGTGCCCAGGCCCGGCGTCCGTGATTGGACATCACGGCGTCCAATCTTCTCACCCCAAACCTATTGAATGGGAACGACTTGCGAGCGCGGTTGATGGCAGTGAATACCGTGAACGGCGCCTGCCGATTGCTGCAACCTCTCGTTGACCCAGTGCTCCAGGGCCTCGCGCTGGAACCTCAAAAGCCTGCCAACGCGTAGGTGTGGAATTTCCGAGGCGTGCCGATACACAAAACCCGGCCGGACCCGAAGGAAGGTAGCAGCCTGCTCAACTGTCCAGAGTTTTTCGGTTTGATTCATTGCTATCCTGCCAGTTATCAGCTAGATGTGAAGGCGAAAGCCCACTCGTCATCACCAGGTTGCACGAGATCGACGCGGGGCCCTGCGGGAGTTCAAGGGCCGTTGGCGGGGCGCGCAAAGTTGCCGAGCCAAGCGAAAAAATGCAGTTGTCCATTGTCAGTGTGCGTTCCCCAATCTCTATTGGGAAAATTCCACTTCTTGTTGCCGACTACTCCTGCCGCTTTCTCTTGTGCTTTCAATGGATTAGTGCCGAAATGTCTCCTCTCTTGGCTGGAGTCAGCTTTAGTGGTTAACTGGAGGCCAAAATTGAATATTTCCATGGTTCCACGAGCTAGCGAGCGCGTGGAAATGTGTTATTACCTGCGGTCGGCCCTGGCACTTCACTTTGCCTGGTACAACTTCTGCCGTATCCATTCGGCACTACGGGTTACGCCCGCGATGCAGGCTGGGATCTCCGACCACGTTTGGGAGATCGGGGAGTTGGTCGGCTGCGCCCACGCCGAGCAGGTTGCGCACCGCGCCGCCTGACCGCCTCCGATCTTGCGTAGCGCAAGCCTTCACAAAACGCTTTGTACGCTTCTTTTCCGCCTAAACTACCAGTTTTTTCTGTCATTTACCTTACCCCTCGGAAAGTATTAGAATCCCCCAAATCTCAAGAGGAGGTGTTGCGTGGACGAGGAAAAACTCTTGCAAGCGTCAGGACTGATCGCGGCGCGCCTGGAGGCGTTGATCGGCGCACTTGAGCAAAAGGGGTTTATTGACGCAGCAACACTGGATAGGCACCTTCCGCAAAACGAGCAAGAAAGGCGTGCAATCTACAGGCAGTATTTTGAGCCGTTTTTTGGATCTTCCTAGGACACACACTTCTAGGACACCACCCAAGGCCACGTCTTATTCCGGCAGATCGACGTTAAAGGTCGCCCCGAGTTTATCCCGCAGGCCCCGGAGCAGGTTCAGCACGGTATCCCCTGGAGCCGGCGTAATTCCTTGGCCGGCCAGCCAGTCCAGCACCTTCTGCGGAAGCTTCGATGCTGGCGCGTTCAGGCCGGGCAGGATGATGATCGGCTGTGTTTGCGCCTTGGCCAGTTCTTCGTCGAGAAATTCCACCTGATAAAGCGCGCGCCCATCCGGCAGCGAGCAGCGCTTGGACCAGCCGCGGCAAGCGCCACGCATGCCAACAGGCCACCCATCACCCTCCGCGTTTGCGACGATATATCGGGTATATCTCATTCCACCGTCACCTGATTCTGGTCGGTATAGCGCACCTGCGAGAAATCGATGTAAACGGCGTCTGCGTCCCCCGACCCGTTCAGTCCCTGAACCTCAACCGTGATATCGGCCTCGTCGCTGGAAAGGCCCGTCACGATTACGTTCCCTTCAATTTCAAGCTCCGGACTTATCAAGATTAACGCAGGGCTTGTGAGAGCCCCAATTTTCAATCGACCTCTCAAATCATAAGTGCTGCCCCGCCCGTCCAGGCGCACTGTCATGGGGCCGCCAAACCCGGTGGAGCCCGCCGGCTTGGTAATCGTGAAACTTCCCGTCGTGGTCCAGATCGACGCCGACACCGACCCACCCCTGCCGATGGTGGTCTTCTCCCGGAAGGCGCTGCCGTGGTATTTGTCCGCTGCATAGTGCCCGTCGCTTTTGATGTTTTCATAAGCCCGACCGGCACCTGTGACACAGAGAAGCTGCCCACAGTCCATCGGTCGAGCGTCGCCGAGCTTTGCCGAGTAAACCTGGTCGTTTACGAGGCGAATGTGTTCCGCGGCCCACCTGATCGCGGTTTCACAGTCCCGGAAAAGCTGGCCTTCGTCTCCGTGGCCAAGGAAGGTCTGACAGGCATAGCAAAACATCGGCCCTACCTGTTCGACGGCAGACTCATCGATGCAAGTGACGTAAGCCGCCGCATCGCCACCCGGCTCGACTTCCTCCCCGGTGACCGTATCCCACGCGACAATGGCCGCACGCCCGGAGGCGTCGCGACCGAGCAGTTCAGCCGCCAGACTGCGCGGGCCGTACTGGGCGAGACATCGACGCGCCCGGTCGCGTACAAATTTCCGTGCGGCCTCGAACGTCAAATCCGGCCCCAGCGCGGCGACTTCTTTACGCAAGAAGCCTGCTAGGTCCATTCGGCCGGCTGCGGCCAGAATTACTTGCGCATTGAGCGGGAAGATCTTGGGAGAGTTTTCCGCAACGATACGATCCCCCCGCGAAATCGCCCCATCGCTGAAGGCGAAGCCCCTGGTTCCAGTTCTAAGCAGCGCCACCAGGCTCACAGTTCCCCCTTTTCCTGCATTTCTACAATCTCCCGAACGTTCCGGGGCCGCCGCGGCGGCTCCTTTTTCCGGTCGGCATCCAGTCCAAGCGTCGCGAGCACGTGCCGCAAGCTATTGCTCAATGCCGGCAGGCTTCTGGCCGCCCGTGCCGTGCTCGCAGCGTCGGCACCCTGCTGCCGTCCCAAGGCCCTCTCCACCGCCAGAATGCTGGCAAACGTCGCCCGCGCCGTGGCTATCAGTGCCGCCTGCGGGGCCGTAATCCTTTCCGGTCCCCCAAGAGCCGCAACAACCCCCCTCACAAAATCGGCCGCTTGCCGTTCGGTCTCCGGGTCCTGCGCCGCGCCCGGGGGCAGGCGCGCGACCAGGGCACTACTCCGGTGTTTAGCCATCAATCCTCCAAAATTTGGCGGGCATCCCAACATGCGGCCGCCACGCTAGGCCGTGATCAATAAACCATTGGGGGAACTTCGCCGAGTTCCCAAAGCTGGCGCCCGATCCTCAAAATGGCCGCCTGATGGTCTCGTGCTTCCGGCCACGCACCGCGGCCCCGGCGTTCCAGGTCACGCGCTGCGCGAGTGCGTTCCGTGTATTCGGCGACCAGCTCCGCGACGCGAGCTTGGTGTTTACGGTCAATGTAAACGGAGCCCGCGCCGTCGGAGCCTGATGCCTTTCCGAGGCTGTGCCCCTTGCGCAATTCCGCGTCATATTGCCTGCCGAGTTCGCCCAGCAGCTTCGAGATTTCATTCAGGTTTTTCAGCATCAAGTCCCGCTGCGCGAGGCGCTCGGGAATGTCGTGGAGGTGCTGGAGTTTCGCAATGGGTGTCACGC
>JBJKQV010000348.1:0-7310 GCA_046704985.1 Terriglobia bacterium | reverse complement strand
CGACCAGAAAGTGGAATCTTCGGCCGCGCGCACCACCGCGCAGAGGACGTAGCCACCCACGTCCACCGATTCGGGCTCGAGCACGCCGCAGGCCAGGGCGGCGGCCGCCGCCGCGTCCATGGCGTTCCCTCCCTGGTTGAGGATCTGCGCGCCGATGCGTGCCGCCGTTTCCGGACCGGTGGCCACGGCGCCGCGCGCGCATAGCACTTCGCGCCCCTCGAGCAGCGGGGAAGTGGATCGGGTGGGTTTGGAATGTTCGGCGGGAGGCATAACGCGAGAGTCGATTTTCGGCGCCGGGGGAATTAGAATAGGACTCACTCCCGGGCGATTTAGCCCGGGGCGTCTCCGGCGGATGGCGCACCGGGGAAGGGGGGCGAAGGGGCAGCCCGGCCCCGCATCTGGCGCGACGATTTCCGAAAAACCCCCTTTCGCCGTGTTCGAATAGCCGAACGCGTGTTGTATAATCTGAATGCATCCTAGCACGCTCGCCGGAGATGTCAAGAAGCCTCCCGGCGGGCGGCCGGGGCCAGTGCGCGGCGGCTCCGGCTCAGGATCTCCCATGACCAGCATCCCGCTCGCTCCCTCCGACTTTGTGGTGGTGGGGGGCTATTTTCTCCTCGTCGTCTGGGTGGGCGTCTACTTCCGGCAAAAGATCAAAGCTCCGGCCGACTATTTTGCGGGCGGCCACAAGGTGCCCTGGTGGCTGGCGGGCGTCTCGCACTACATGTCGAGCTTCAGCGCCTTCTCCTTTGTCGCTTACGCGCAGATGGGCTACACGTACGGATGGGTCGCGGTCACGCTGTTCTGGGTGACCATCCCGGCCTGCGTGATGGGCGGGCTGTTCTTCGCGCGCGCTTGGCGGCGCGCCAACGTCATCACGCCGGTCGAGTTCCTGGAGCGGCGCTTCAACATCGCGTTGCGGCAGGTGTTCGCCTGGGCGGGCCTGCCCATGAAAATTTTCGAGGACGGGCTGAAGATTTTCGCCACTAGTATTTTCTTGGCCCTGGGCGCGGGCATTTCGGTGCCGTGGTCAATCGTCGTGTGCGGCGCGGTCACGGTGCTCTACACGGTGTTCGGCGGACTGTGGGCGCTGGTGGTGACCGATTACGTGCAGTTCATTATGAAGGCGCTGGCCATTCTGTTGCTCTTTCCCCTCGCCCTGTGGCGCGCGGGAGGATTCGTTAATGCGTTCCACGGGCTTCCGGCGGACTTTTTCCACCTCACCAACGGGCCTTACAACTGGATCTACGTGGTGGGTTTTACCGCGCTGATTACCATCAACTACAACGGCTCGTGGTCGCTGGCGCAGAAATATTATTCCGTGCACACCGAATCGGAGGCTTCCAAGGCGGCCTACTTGGCGGCGGCGCTGAACGGCCTGGGCGCCCCCATCATGATTCTGCCCGCGATTATCGGCCGGCATTTTCTTCCCGACCTGATTGCACACGGAAGAACCGCCGACGCCTACGCGATGCTGGTGCTGCACCTGCTCCCGCACGGCATGGTGGGCATCATTATCGCCGCGGTGCTTTCCGCCACCATGGCGACGGTGAGCGCCGACTTCAACTCCATCGCCAGCGTGCTCACCCAGGACGTCTATCATCGCCTGCTGCGCCCGCAGGCCAACAACCGGCAACTGGTGCGCGTGGGGAGGGTCATCACGCTGCTGCTGGGCAGCCTGGTGGTGGGGTGCGCGCTGTGGATCTATTTCAAGAGCGACCAGCAACTGTTCCACCTGATGGTGCTTGTGGCGGGAGTGTTCATGGCTCCGGCCTTCCTGCCCCTACTGGCCGCGCTGACCTTCCCCAAGCTTAACTGGAAGGGCGCGCTCACGGGATTCATCGCCGGCCTGACCAGCGGCTTCATCATGCTGACCCTCAGGTTCACAGTCGTTCCGGGTGTCCAGCTGGCCTGGGTCAAGAACGGCTTCGAGGGGATCAGCATCCTGGTGAACGCGTTCTTTACGGTTGTCGGACTCTACCTGGGGACGCTGGTATTCGGCTCGACGGCGGAAGATCAGGAAAAGGCCCGGGATTTCTTCCGCAAAGCGCCGCGGGCCCCGGAGCCTGCGCGCGGACCCGCAGACCGGCCGCACGAGGAGCCCATCGCCAAGATGACCATGGCGGTCGGCGTGTTGCTGGGAATCGCCGGCGCGATGGTGGGCACCTGGACGGGCCGCGCGATTGACGGAGGCGTGGCACTGCTTTTGGTGCTGTTGGGCGTGTCGATGTACCGCCGGAGCCGGCGGCGCAGGCGGGAAGAGATTTCCAATTCCTCTCAAAACTGATCGCCACCGGCCGCGGACGCCTGAAGCCCGCGCCTACTTCTGCTTGGCCGGTTTCGGCGGGGCGGCCGCGGTGCCGTAGTGGGTCGCGATGTAACGGGCGATCACCTGCGCATCGGCCTGGCTGGCCGGGGCGCCCATCACCTTGATCATCTTTTCGACCTCGGCCTGCCAGCGATCGAGGCCGGCCTTGGGCTGGCGCACGATGTAATCGGTGGAGTGGCAGATCGAGCAGTTGTTGATCACCACCTGGCGGCCCGGGCCGGGCTTGAGCGTGGCCATGGGATTGTCGTTGGGCAACTGGATGGTCTTTTTCTGCGCGCCCGCCAGGGGCGCAGCCAGAAGCAGACCTGCAAACAGAGAACCAAGGAAAACTCTTCGCATACTCCACCTTTCCGGAGGGAAGTGACTAGCTCACCCGATAGTCCACGTGCTGGACGACGTTGCGCATGTAGCCGCCGGGATTCCACAAGGGTTGGTCGGCCTGCGATTCGCCGACGTTGTTGGTGGCGCGCACCATGACGCGATGCCGGCCGCGTGACTTGGGCGTCCACTCATAGCTCCAGACGCGGAAAGCGTATTTACCCAGGTCCGGTCCCAGCTTGGCGCGCTGCCAGGTGGAGCCGCGATCCATGGAAACGGCGACGCTCTGGATGCCGTAGCCGCCGTCGAAGGCGACGCCTTTCAGGGTGACAGGCTGGCCGGCACGCAACGTCGCGCCGTCCTCGGGGGTGGCGATGAAGGAGCGCACCTTCATGCGATTAATAGGGACCGAGTGCGCGGGTTTGGAGCCGGGTTCGACGCACCCGCAGGGCGTGGCCGGAATCGTGTAGGCTTTCTTCATCCAGAACCAGTTGAAGGTGTGGTCGAGCACGGTGAGGTCGGACAGGTTCTTGACCCAGTAAGTGGAATACCAGCCGGGCACGATGAGGCGCGCCGGGAAGCCGTTGAGCATGGGCAGTTGCTGGCCGTTCATCCGGTAGGCGATGAGGATGTCGGGGTCGTCCATGATGTGCTCGACGGTCAGCGACTTGCGGAAATCGGGGACGGAAGGCGCGGCGGGCCTGTCGAGACCGTTGAAGGCTACCTCCACGGCGCCCGTCTTGATGCCCGCGGCGCGCAACACGTCGCGCAAACGCGCGCCTTTCCACTCCGCGCAGCCCATGGCGCCGTCGCCCCATTGCCCGCCGAACACCCGGGGCGCAAAACGCCCGCGACTGTTGCCCGAACACTGATTGACGGCCACCACTCGGTGCGCCTCGAAGCGCGTCTCCAAATCGTGCATGGAGAGTTCAAGGGGCTTGGTGACGAACCCGCCGATCTTCAGCCGCCAGGTACTCAGGTCCACGGAGGTGGGCGGGTAGATGTGATAGCGGACGAAAAAGGCGTCGTTGGGGGTGATGGCGCGGTCGAAATACTTCATGGGGGTTTCGAGCTGCGGGGGCCGCGAGGTGAGCAGAATGAGATCGGTCTTTTCCGGGTAGCGGACCATCGGGCGGCCGGCCAGGATGGGGTCCTGAGCCGCGAAGGCACTCAGGCCCACCGAACCCATCGCCGCGCCTACGAGCGAAGCGGTGCCGAGCCGGGAGAGAAATTTCCGCCGCGTTACTTCGCGCGCCGGGGAGTGCGGGCCTTGGGGCCCCGTTCCGGTTTCGTGCGCCAAAGGTAGAACCCTCCTTCCAGGGTATGAAAAACGCGCCGCCGGTCCGCAGTGGCCGGCGGCGCGGATGATGGCTACGGATGTCCCGAGCCCGCTAGGGAAGCGTCCCCACGTCGGTGGTGGACACGGCAACCATGCCGCGGTTGGGAGCGTCCACGTCGACGAATCCGTAGGGACCGGAGTTGACCGTGCCGCCGCTCGACACCTTGCTCTGGCCGTTGGCGTTGTAGAGCCAGACGTTGAACAGCGTGTTGGGCGGCAGGTCGCCCACAATGATACTGGCCGGGGCGGTCGCGCCGTAGTCGTAGTTGAGCCCGAAGACGGTCAGCGCCCCTTGCGGGCCGTGGAAATAAGAGATCATTTTCTTGCCCGACGAGCCGTGGAAGCCCAGCACCTGCCAGCCCTGGGCGGTGGTGTGATCCATCAGCCATTCCATGTAATAAGCGGGCCGCAGCGTCCAGGGATCCTCGCCCTGTGGTGTGTCGAAGTTGTAGCCGATGAGGGAGTGATCCTGATAGGTGAAATCGTATTGGGCGTGATAGAAATCCCACTTGGAAAGGCCGACTTCACCGTCGTTCACCGCTTCCAGGTTGAAGCGCGCCTGCTCCCAGGCCGCGACGTTGGTTTCGTTGATGGGGGCGGTGGCCAGCCCCGTGGACGGGTCTTTGTAATAGCCGGCGATAGTTGGGGTAAGAAGGTTATTCTTGTAGGGATCGACGTCCTTGATGGCTCCGCTGGAGTCGCTCTTGTAGCCGCGCACGCCGTATTCGGTGACGAAGAGCGGCTTGGCGGGATCGAGGGCATTCTTCACGTTCTGCACCATACCGAGGATGGAGTCGAGCCGCTCCGAGATCTTGCCGGGATCGTAATAGTTCCAGTAAATGTGCTCGGACCACCCGTCGAGAAGGTCATCCATCTGCGTGGACATGTAATTGTACCAGTCTTGCTCGTGGTGGCCCGAAACCAGGCCGCCGCCCATGTACTGGAACCGATCGCGGTTGTTTATCGGCTCTTTCGCCAGATCGGTTTCGAGCTGTTGGTAGGCGTATTTATAGAGTGGAAATGTGTAGTGGCTGTCGTCCGCGTCTTTGACTGCCAGCCACCCCACCGTGCTCGGCTCATTTTGAATGTCGAGATACTTGATGGCTGTGATGTCATAATCGGGATTCGTCAGCAAGTAGTAAATCGTATCCGCGAATTTATGCATGTCGGCGTCAATGTAAGGCTTCTCGGCGTCGCCGTTCAAGCTGCCGGGCCGGGTAAGCGATACCCAGGTAATCTCCACCGGGGCCCCGGCCTGTTGAGCCAACTTCACAACGTTGTAAAAGGACGCGATCATGCTGGGATTGTAGTGCTTGCCGCCCGAATAGGCCCACGAGGAGAGGAAAATCCGGCACAGGCCAGGGTGCATGTCCTTGACGTCGGCTTCCGCGGTGCCAGGATCACGGGGCGCGGTATTGATCCAGCCCTTCGAGTCCCAGTTTATGTAGCCGTACAAGTTCTGGTTCATCTGGGCGCCGTAGCCCTTGAAGTCGGAAACCAGCACCTGGCGGGAATTGAGCGCAAACTCGGTAACCGCGGTGGCTCCTTGAAGCACCTGCGTGTTCACGGTCTGGGGCGTCTGTACCAGGACTTGCACGGAAATGGTGTCGAGCAACGGGACGTCGCCCAGGTCAATCGTCGCCTGGCCGTTGGGGGAGGGCACGGTCTGGTAATCGTGGGCCGCCGCCAGGGCGCCTTGCTCGTTGGTGATGTTCACCAGCACGTCCTTGAGGGTCGCGGGCGGAGTCGTGTCCGAGCTGATGGGGTAAACGTTCACGTAGAGCGTGGCGCTGGTGTCCGAAGGCCCGCGCAGCGCGTAGGTGTCGAGCGTGAACATCGCGGGGGCGGTACTGGTGGTGGCGAGGTCCTGGGCGGGAGTGATGGAGGTTGCCAGGACACAGGCCACCAGGCCGGTGAGCAAAAGCAGGGCCCAGTGCTTGCGAAAGGTGATGCCAAGGGTCATAGTTGTCGTTTCCTCCTCCTCTAGGATTGCGCAGCCCGCGGTGCGACGGGGTAATCCCCGGCACGAGGGGACGGGACGGCGAGCAGGATATTCCCTTTCAAAAGTGCAGACCTAATTCCAATGCCCTGAGTAAAGGGGCGCGCGGTTCTCCGCAGAGCAGCCGGATCGCGGGGAGTGCCTGTTTGATATACAGAACGCCCAATTCGTCAGCTAACCCGCCTCTAGGGGTACCTTGGCGGGCTGCGGATGTCAAGTCCCTTTTTCCTGCCGTCCCGCATGGCGGACTTGCAATTCCCCCTGTCGCACCGGGGCCGCCGCCAAAACGGTCTCCTGGCGACGGGAGGAGCGATTGGGTAAGGGGGATCCTCGGAGCGCCATGCCTTTCCTGGGGGCGCCGCCGGCCTACGGAAGGACGGGCGGGGCTACGGTGGTCAAGGCCACCAGGCTCTCGGCGGGCGCCTGTACCTGGATGGCTCCCTGGGGGCCGGAATTGGTGCTTTCCAGGTTGGTGACCTTGCCTTGGCCTTGCGCATTCCATACCAGAACGTTGAAGCCGGTGTTGGCGGGCAGGTCGCCGATGCTGAAGGAACTGGCCTGGCCGTTGGTGTCGAGGGCCAGCAGCGTCCAGGCGCCGCCGGGGCTGTGGAAGGGAGTAATCAGTTTGCTGCCCGCCGAGCCATGAAAGCCCAGGACCTGCCAGGCCTGCCCGGTGGTCTGCGCGGTCAGCCATTCCAGGTAGTAAGCGGGGCGTAGCGGCCAGGGGTCTTGTCCGGGGGCGGGATTGAACAGATAGCCGATCAGGGAATGGTCCTGGTAGCCGAAATCGTACTGGGCGCGATAAAAGTCCCACTTCGAAAATCCCACGAAGCCGTCATTGGCCGCCTGGAGGTTGAACCACCCCTGCTGGAAGGCGGCGATGTTGGTCAGGCTGATGGGGGTGAGCGAGCCGTCGGGGTTGAGGTAATCACCCGCCTTGGTGTTGACCAGCTCGCCGTTTCGGTAAGGGTCCGGATCCTGGAGGGCGGTGCCGTTGAGCGTCCGGTAACCGCGCACGCCGTATTCGGTGATGGAAAGCGGCTTGACGGGGAGGCCGTCGCTCTTCATTTGCGCGATCAGGGACAGGATGCCGCTCAGCCGCGACTGCATGTAAGCCGTGTCGTAATAATACCAGTAGATGTGTTCCGACCAGCCGTCCAGCACGTCGTTCATGTGCTGCGCCATGTACTCGAGAAAGGCCTGCTGGCCGCTCGCCACCAGGTCGCCGCCCACGAACCGGATGCGGTTACGAATTCCGTCCTGCTTCAAGTAAGTGTCCAACTGACGGTAGGCGTACTCGTAGATAGGCATATCCTGGGTGATCC
>JBJKQV010000347.1:0-2653 GCA_046704985.1 Terriglobia bacterium | reverse complement strand
TGAACCTCGTCATCGGGGTGCGCGGCGAGGCCAGCAGCATGGTCGAGGCCGCCCGCAAAGCCAAAGTCGAGGCCATCTACCTGGAAACGCCGGAAGAAGCGGGGGAATGGCTCCGCGCCAACCTGCGCGAGGGCGACGCCGTGCTCCTCAAGGCCTCGCGCGGCGTGCGGCTGGAGCGCGCCGTGCATGTGCTGCTCGAAAACGGAGAAAATTCCACAGCCAAGCCGTAGCCAGGGCGATTCCCCCTGCCGGATTGGTGCGGCGATCCGCATCTTATACGAGTTAAGATAACCAAGACCGCCCCTTTCCAGCGCCGGAGGAAGTTTGCTCTACTGGCTTCTCTATCAAAAGCTTTATCCGCACTTCAGCCCGTTCCGTATCTTTCGGTACCTCACCTTCCGGACTGCGTTCGCCTCGCTCACCGCGCTGCTGATTGCGCTGATTATCGGTCCGTATGTGATTGAAAGACTGCGCGAATTTCAGATTGGCCAGTACATCCGCGAAGAAGGCCCGCAGGCCCACCAGAAGAAAGCCGGCACGCCCACCATGGGCGGTGTGCTTATCTGCACGGCCATCCTGCTGCCCACCCTGCTCTGGTCCGATTTGTCTGACCCCCTGGTCTGGGTCGTCACGCTTTCCACCATGGCTTTTGGCGCGATCGGCTTGGCGGACGACTACATCAAGGTGGTCCACCGCCGCAATCTCGGCCTCTCGGCCCGCGCCAAAATGGGCCTGCAGATCATCGCCTCGGCGCTGGTGGGCATCTCGCTCGTCTTCCTGGAGTGGCGGGGCACCTACAGCACGGAATTGATGGTTCCGTTCTTCAAAAATCTGCGCCCGCGCTTCATGATTCCCGCGCTGGCCCATATTCCGCACTTCGGCCTGCTCGCGTTTATCCCCTTTGTGCTCTTTGTGATTCTAGTCATCGTCGGCTCCAGCAACGCCGTCAACCTCACGGACGGGCTGGACGGCCTCGCCATCGGCTGCACCATCATTGCGGCGGGCGCGCTCACCGTGCTCACCTACGTCAGCGGCCACGCCGTCTTTGCGGATTATCTGGAACTGCAACGGATGCCGCTCGTCGGCGAGCTGACTATTTTCTGCGGCTCCATGGTCGGCGCTTCCATTGGCTTTCTCTGGTACAACGCCCATCCTGCGCAAATCTTTATGGGCGATGTGGGTTCGCTCGCTCTCGGCGGCGCCATCGGCACCATGGCGGTCGTCATCAAGCAGGAACTGCTTCTGCCCTTTATCGGCGGCATCTTCGTGCTGGAGGCGCTCTCCGTCATTCTGCAGGTGGGCAGCTACAAGCTGCGCAAAAAGCGCATCTTCCGCATGGCTCCGCTCCACCATCACTTCGAGCTCATGGGCTGGTCCGAGTCCAAGGTCATCGTGCGCTTCTGGATCGGCGCGCTTGTGTTTGCACTTTTTGCACTGACAACGCTGAAACTTCGCTAACGTTGCCGCCGCGTGGGAAAATACTGTTGTTCGCCTCTGGGCCACAGGAACAAGCATGGAGCTAAAAGGGAAGAAGGTTCTCGTCGTAGGTCTCGGCAAGTCCGGGCTTGCGGCGGCACTGTTTCTGCGCCGACAGGGCGCGCAGGTCACGGTTTCAGATATTCGGAGCGCGCAGGCGCTCGGCAAGGAGATTCCAGCGCTCATCGAGCAGGGAATTGCCGTCGAAGCCGGCGGCCATGGCCTCCTGACCTTCCGTCGCCAGGACTTGATCGTCGTCAGCCCCGGCGTGCCGCTGTCTACGCCGGAACTGGTGCAGGTGCGCAAGTTCGGCCTGCCCGTCATCGGCGAAGTCGAACTGGCCGCGCACTTTCTCCAGGGCAAAACCGACGCCATCACCGGCTCCAACGGCAAAACCACCACCACGAGCCTTTGCGGCGAAATTCTGGATAAAGCCGGCCTGCCCACGAGCGTGGGCGGCAACATCGGCCTGCCTGTCATCGGCCTGGTCGAGGACTCCCGCGAAGACGGCTGGTCCGTGCTCGAGGTTTCCAGCTTCCAACTCGAAACCACCGAGAAGTTCCGCCCCGACATTGCCGTCATCCTCAATATCACGCCCGATCACCTGGACCGCCACGGGAGCTTCGCGAATTACGTCGCCGCCAAGGAGCGCATCTTCGCCGCGCAAACCGCCGATGATAGGCTCATCCTCAACGCCGACGACGATGCGGCGTCGCGCGCAGCGGCCCGCGCTCCGTCGCAGATTTTCTGGTTCAGCCGCAAGCAGGTCATCCGCCAGGGCGCATTCGTGCACGACGGGATTGTTCTCTTCCGCGCCTCGGAGCAGGCCGCGCCCGAGCCGATTCTCAAGCTCGAAGAAATTCCCCTCAAGGGCGTGCACAACGTCGAAAACGTGCTGGCCGCGGTTTGCGCCGCGCGCCTGGCGGGGGTTTCGCCGGAGGCCATTCGCGCCGCCGTGGCCGGGTTCCAAGCCGTCGAGCATCGCCTGGAGTTCGTAGGCGAAGTGGACGGCGTGAGCTACTACAACGACTCCAAGGCCACCAACGTGGACGCCGCCGTCAAGGCCATCGAGGCTTTCCCCGAAGGCATTCATCTCATTCTTGGGGGCAAGGACAAAGACTCCGACTACCGCCAGCTTCGGCCCCTGCTGGCCGGGCGCGTCAAGGCTGTCTACACC
>JBJKQV010000346.1:0-7767 GCA_046704985.1 Terriglobia bacterium | reverse complement strand
CCGCCCCACGCTCCCTGCGCGCTCAGAAAAAATATCGTCGCCAAACAAAGCGTTTTCATGATTTCGTCGCGCCGCCCCTCGCGCGATCCGTCCCCTGACGGATTTTACATCGCCACCAGGCGTCTCGCCAGGTGCTGGGGGTTGGGGGTGCTGTAGCGCCGACCGGCTTTGCGCCCCGGACGTAGCGGCGACTTGTCCGTCTCCCGACGGATTTTATATCGCCACGGCCTGTTTTGCCGTCGTGTTCATAACGACGATTCTTGATCGCCACGCCGTTGCTGTCTCGGCAATGTGAAATCGCCGCCACATCGGGTCAGCGATTCCCCAGTCCCAAGGCCCTAGCGCCCAGCCCCCTTTTCCTGACTCCTGAATGCTGACTTCCGAATCCTGCTTTCCTACTTTTCTCTCTATTACTTCCGTTATATATTACGGCCCGCCGCCCGCCGTTAAGGAGTACGCTCCCGTAAGCACCCTGCCGGGTAGTGGTGTTATTGTCGGTCAGTTTCGAGCGGGGCAGTCGTAGGCGCAGATAGCAATGAACAGGGCATTCTATTCCGACTCGATAGAAAACTTCTTGGTTCGACCCGTCAATGAGGTCCTAGGCGCACTGGCAAGGGGCAGTGATTTCGACATAGATCAAACCCAGCGAGATGCGTGGTTAGAAGAAATCCACATCCTTCGTCCGGCCTTATTGTCTTATCCGGGTTCTATCTTGTTTGAGTATTCGATTCCGCGTATGGGGCGACGAATTGATGTCGTGCTCCTAATTGGCCCGGCCATTTTCGTGGTGGAATTTAAGGTAGGCGAGCGGAGTTTCACCGTACAAGCTTTGGATCAGGTGGTCGATTACGCCCTCGACCTAAGGAACTTTCACGAACCAAGTCATAATCTCCCCATCGCTCCAATTCTCGTCGCTACGCACGCCACGAAGTGTCCGTCGACCGGCACTCCGCTCAGCCGCAAGGATGGACTTTTCTATCCTATCAAGACCAACGGGCCGCTACTTGCAGCCGCGATCCGGGCCGTGCTGCGCGATTCCCAAGGCCCTGACATCGATCAAGCCCAATGGGAATCGGGCCGCTATTGTCCCACGCCGACCATTATCGAAGCCGCACTGGCGCTCTACAACAAACACTCCGTTGCCGAGATTTCGCGCAGCGATGCGAGCGCTATCAATCTCAGCAGAACTTCTCACTCAATCTCCTCGATCATCGAGGCGTCAAAAGCAAACTCAACAAAGGCGATTTGTTTTGTTACGGGGGTTCCTGGTGCTGGTAAGACGCTGGTCGGCCTCAATATGGCAACAACCCATACTGATAAGTCGAGCGACCTGTCCAGTGTCTTCCTCTCGGGAAACGAACCTCTGGTGGCCGTCCTTCGCGAGGCACTGACCCGTGACAAAGTTCGGCAAGAAAAGGAACACGGTAGAAAGCTAAAGAAGGGCACCGCTCTGAGAGAGGTCAAGGCGTTCATCCAGAATATTCACCATTTCCGAGACGAGTCAATAATCCATGCTGAGCAACCTCCGGCCGAACATGTCGCCATTTTTGATGAAGCACAGCGCGCCTGGAACCTGGAGCAGACATCCAGCTTTATGCGCCGGAGGAAGCGGATAACCAACTTCAATCACTCCGAGCCCGAGTTTCTGATCTCCTGCATGGATCGCCATCGGGACTGGGCTGTTGTGGTCTGCCTCGTCGGTGGCGGCCAGGAAATTAACACAGGGGAGGCAGGCATCACCGAGTGGATGGATTCGCTTCTACGCTCATTTCCGGACTGGCACGTTTACGTCTCCCCCCACCTCACCGATAGCGAATACGCGGCAGGGCGTGCGGTTAGCAAGATCGAGGCTCGTCCAAACGTCGCCTATGACGAAGACCTGCATCTTAGTGTCTCGGTCCGCTCCTTCCGCGCCGAAAATGTATCGTTGCTCGTGAAGCAGATTCTTGATGTTAAGGTCGAAGAGGCACGGAAGACCCTCGGAACGGTGATCAGGAATTTCCCCATAGTCCTCACTCGCGATTTGCCAAAGGGAAAACGCTGGCTGAGAGACCGCGCACTGGGAACTGAGCGCTTTGGCTTAGTAGTGTCTTCACGGGCAGAACGATTAAAACCAGATGCCATAAATGTTAGAGCTCCACTGGACCCTATTCACTGGTTCCTGGACGGAAAAGACGATGTGCGGTCGTCTTATTATCTGGAGGACGCGGCAACCGAATTCCATGTCCAAGGTCTTGAACTGGACTGGGCGTGCGTCACATGGGACGCTGACTTTAGGTACTCCGAGCAAGGATGGGAGCATTGGTCATTTTGCGGACGTCGCTGGCGGCATGTAAAAAAAGAAGACCGACGTCACTACCTCAAGAACGCCTATCGCGTGCTACTAACCCGCGCTCGGCAGGGCATGGTGATTGTTGTTCCCCCTGGAGATGCACAGGACCCGACACGTTCGCCTTCATTTTACGATCCTACCTTTGAATACCTCAGGAATGTGGGCCTGCCCACCCTGTAGGATTGCACCCGCAATAGACACCGTCATTTGCGTTCGGCAGGCCCTCTGAATTCCGCGGTGAAAGCTGCGATCCGGTGCATATCTAACCACAAAGGACACGGGGAGCACGGAGAAAGAATATAGATAGGGGCTGGGCGTTTGGGAGTGGGGGCTCGGAACTAGCAAGTAGGAAGCTAGAAGCAAAAACGAATTAAGGCGCTTCACCCGTTCCGTGGGCTTTCGCCTGCCTGTCGACAGGCAGGCCCATGGCTATCGCGCCCTGCGGGACCCCGTCGGGGTCAGCGATTCCCAGTCCCGAACCCCGAATCCCCAACCCCGGGCCTTATTCTTCTTCTTCGGCCGTGCCGGCGCGGGCGGCGCGGGCGGCGGCGACGATTTTCTCGGCGATGAAGTCAGGGACGATATCGTAGTGTGACATTTCCATGCCGTAGGTGCCGCGCCCCTGGGTCATGGAGGTGAGGTCGGAGGCGTAGGTGAGCATTTCGGCGAGCGGCACCTGGGCCTTAATGACGGTCGAGCCGCCCTTCGGTTCCATGCCCTGGATGCGTCCGCGTCGCGAATTCAGATTGCCCATGATGTCGCCGGAATAATCCTGGGGCACGTTGATTTCGACGTTCATGACGGGCTCGAGCAGGCAGGGCTTAGCCTGTTCCATGCACGCCTTGAAAGCTTTGGAGCCCGCGAGCTTGAAGGCGATTTCGGAAGAATCGACCTCGTGGTAGGACCCGTCGTAGAGGATGACGCGGAAATCGACGACCGGGTGTCCGGCCAGGTACCCGCGCGAGGCGGCGTCGACGATGCCCTTTTCGACGGCGGGGATGAAGTTCTTGGGGATGGCGCCGCCGAAGATGTCGTTGACGAACTCGAACCCGCCGCCGCGCGGCAGCGGTTCCAACTTGATCTTGCAATCGCCGAACTGCCCGTGTCCGCCGGTCTGTTTCTTGTGACGGCCCTGGGCGTCGCCTTTGCCGCGGATGGTTTCGCGGTAAGGAATCTTCGGCGCCTTGAGCGTCACCTCGACGTTGTAGCGCCGCTTGAGGCGCGAGACGGCCTCCTCCACGTGCTGCTGCCCGGCGCCGGAGAGCAGGAATTCCTTCGTCTGCTCGTCGCGCCCGAAGCGCAGCAGCGAATCCTCCTCCAGCAGGCGGTGGATGGAAGTCGAAAGCTTGTCCTCGTCGCTGCGCGACTTGGGTTCGATGGCGAACGAAATCGCCGGCTCCGCCAGCTTGACGGGCGGAAAGACGATGGGCGCCGACTTATCGCCCAGCGTGTCGCCGGTGAGGGTGTCCTTAAGCTTGGCGACCGCGCCCAGGTCGCCGGCGTGCAGTTCCGCCACCGGCGTCTGCGCCTTGCCCATCACCACGCCGATGTGCGAAAGGCGCTCCGAGCCGCCGCGGTTGAAGTTCACCAGGTTGGCTTCGTACTCGAGCTTCCCCGAAATTACCGGGAAGTAGCTGATGCGTCCGGCGAAGGGGTCGGAGACGGTTTTGAAAACGTAAGCGGCCACGGGCTGATCGTCGGCGACGGTGCGCTCGACGGCCTCGCGGCCCTCCGCGGTCAGGCCCTGCCGCTCGCCGCGCTCGGTGGGCGCGGGCAGGTAATCGCCGATGAAGTTGAGCAGGCTTTCGCTCGCCAAGTTGGGCAGTGCGGCGCAAACCAGCACGGGGGTCAGGCGGCGGTCCGCGATCGCCTGCTTCAGTCCCGGCGCCAGGTCTTCGACGGGAATGGTGCCCTTGTCGAAGAATTCTTCCATCAACTGGTCGTTGCCTTCCGCAACCATTTCCACCAGGGCCTCGTGGGCCTTGGAGGCGGCCTCGGCCAACTCGGCGGGAATCTCCGCGTCGGTGGCCTTGCCCGAGCCGTTCGATTCGTAAAGCGCCGCGCGCATGCGCACCAGGTCGATCACCCCGCGGAAGTCCTTCTCTTCGCCGATGGGCAGTTGCACGGGAATCACCGAGCGCCCGAAGGTTTCGCGCAGCGCGCCGAGCGTGCGCTCAAAGCTCGCGCGGTCGCGGTCCATCTGGTTCAGCACCAGGGCGCGCGGCAGCGAGTACTTCTCGCAGAAGCGCCAGGTGCGCTCCGTCTGCACCTCCACGCCCGAAACCCCGTGCACCAGGATCAGCCCCGCGTCGGCGGCCACCAGCGCGCCTTCGGTCTCGTGCAGGAAAAGGTTGAAGCCCGGCGTGTCGATGAAATTGATCTTCGTCTTGCCCCACTCGGCGTAAGCCAGGGCGGCGCTGACGGAGAAACTGCGCGAGATTTCTTCCTCGTCGAAATCCGTGACCGAGGTGCCCTCGTCCACCTTGCCCAGGCGGTTCACCATCCCCGCCGTGTAGAGCAGGGCGGTGACCAACTGGGTCTTGCCCGTGTCACCGTGGCCGAGCAGCGCCACGTTGCGAATGTTTTCGCTCTCGTAAGTTTTCACCAGGAACTCCTTGCGGCTTGGGAAGCCTTACTCTGGCTGCGCGGGCAGCGCTGAAACAAACCGTCATGCTAACACAATCCTACCGGGGGGTACAACGCGCGTGGCGCGGGCCCGAAACGCGGGGCCTGCTGCCCTAAAGGGCAGCGCTTCGGCCCGGCTCCTGTCAACTCTCAACTGTCGAATTAGCGATGCGCGGCGCGACGCTCAATCCAGGTCCATGTCGCGCAGGGGGCGGGTGACGGGCTCGTCCTTGCTCTTCTTGAGGGACTCGGCAAACTTGCGCTCCAGCAGCTCGGAGCTGGTCTTCTGGTCGTCCACGCTCTGGCGGAAAAGCGCCTCGCGGCGCTCCTGCTCCTGGGCCAGGAGCTTGGCGGCTTCGCCGAGGTCGGGAGCGTGCGAAGTCTTGGGCGGCGGGTCGTAATTGAGCACCTTGGCGAGCTCCACGTCCACACTCATCCGCGCCCCGCAGCACGGGCAGGTTACTTCCACGGGCGGCTTGTGGCGCCCAGCCATGCGCCTATGCTACCCCCCGGCCCGCGCCGTGTCAATTTGCGCCGGGGGGTTTACCACAGAGAGCAGAGAGCACGCAGAGAAGGCCACGCCCGGCCGCCGCAGCGGGCAATTGACAAGCCCCCTCGCCGCGGGTAGCATCCCCGAAGGGCGGCGGCTTCAATTCTCTTCTTCCGAGGTGATCTATGGCGGTCAACAAGCGGCGGGTCTTTCTGGGAGCGCTGGTGGGCGGCGCGGTGTGGACAGCCTGGAGCTTCTTCGTCAACGCCTATCTGCTCCAACACTTCTACACGACGGCGCAGGCCGAGAACCACATCCTCGCCAACCCGCGCTATCCCCTCTTCGTCGCCTACTGGATCGTGACCCTCTTCGTACTTTCCTACATCCTCATCTGGCTCTACGTTTCCCTGCGCGTCACGCTGGGGCCGGGTTTCGTCACCGCTTTCCGCCTGGCTTTTTTGGCCGGCTTCGCCATGGGCTTTCCCATCAGCCTCTCGCTGGCCGCCTGGGCGCCCTTCAGCCGCGTCATCTCGCTGGGTTGGATGGTGGATTTGTGGGGAGGCGCCGTTCTCTCTACCGTCATCGCCGCCTGGCTCTACAAGGAAGCATAGCGGCGGTGCTGCCCTGAAAGGCAGCGCTACAAATGCAACGCGTAGGGAGGGTGTAGCGGCGATTTTATATCGCCATCGCTCCGGGTTCACGGTGCTGCCCTGAAGGGCAGCGCTACGCTTGCAAACTCACGGCGCGCAGGCCGCGCGCTCATTCCACCACGGAAAAAATCAACCTGTTCCCTTCCCGGTCGATGCGGTCCAGGCGCACGCGCGCTCGGTCTCCGAGCGTGTAGGTGTTTCCCGAGTGGCGTCCCACCATGGCGCGCAGCCGCTCGCGAAAAACGTAGCGGTCGTCCTCCAGGGTCTCGATGGGCACGAACCCTTCCACAAACAGATCGGTCAGCTCCACAAAGAAGCCGTACTTGATCAATCCGATGATCAGGGAGTCGAACTCGTCGCCCAACCGCCCCGCCATGAATTTGACCTTCTTCCAATCCATCAGCTCGCGCTCCGCGTCCTGAGCGCGGCGCTCGGCTCCGGAAGTTTCGAGCGCCAGCCCGGCCAATTCCTGCGGGCCGACTTTCGCTCCGCCCGCCAGCGTGACGGCGTGGTGTTGGCCGGCGCCTTTGGCCTTGCCGGGCGCAAAGCGCGCGTGGCCGCCTTCCGCTCCCAGCGCCCACTTGAGCACCCGGTGCACGATCAGGTCGGGATAGCGGCGGATGGGCGAAGTGAAGTGCGTGTAAGTGGGCGAGGCGAGCGCGAAGTGCCCGAGGTTTTCCTCCGCGTAGCGCGCCTGCTGGAGCGAGCGCAGCATGAGATAAGAAAGGATGCGCTCCTCGGGCTTGCCCTCCAGGCGCCGGGTGAGGCGCTGGTAGTGGAAGGGCGTGATC
This sequence comes from Terriglobia bacterium, assembly GCA_046704985.1. GTDB lineage: Bacteria > Acidobacteriota > Terriglobia > UBA7540 > UBA7540 > JBJKQV01. Next base: position 879 of record JBJKQV010000346.1, on the reverse strand, counting down.
TTCAAATCGCGCGGCGCCATCTGCTCGTGGAAGCGTGGGTGGCGCTCGCGCCGGCCGCGCTCTTCGACCTTCCAGCGCTCGGCGGGCGGCAGCTCGATGCCCAGCGAGTAGCCGAAGCGCGAGGCGATCTGCTCGAACTCCAGAACTTTGCGCGCCTCGGGCTTCTCGTGCACGCGGTAGAGCGTTCCGATGCCGCGCGCTTCCAGGTACCCCGCCACCGTCTCGTTGGCCGCCAGCATGAATTCCTCGATCAGGCGGTGGGCGATGGAGCGCTCCGAGCGCGTGACGCCCACCATCTGCCCCTGCGCGTCGAACTCGATTTCGGGCTCGGGCAAATCGAAATCGATCGAGCCGCGCTCGGTGCGCCGGCGGTTGAGCAGCAGCGCCAGCTCTTCCATCAGCTTGAAGCGCTCGACGAGCGGCGCGTAACGCGCGCACGCAGCGGCCTCGCCCGCCAGCACGTCGCGCACCGCCGTGTAGGTCATGCGCTCGGCGCTGCGCATCACGCCGGGCACCAGCTCCGCCGCGCGCAGGCGGCCGCTGGCGTCGAACTCCATCAGCGCCGACATGCACAGGCGGTCGACGCGCGGGTTCAAGCTGCAAATGCCGTTCGAAAGCTCGAGCGGCAGCATGGGCACGGCGCGGTCGGGAAAATAACCCGAGGTGCCGCGCAACCGCGCCTCGCGGTCGAGCGCCGTCGCCGGACGCACGTAGTGCGCCACGTCGGCAATGTGAACTTGCAGCAGGTAGCCGCCCTCGCGCCGCTCGACGTAAACCGCGTCGTCAAAATCCTTCGCCGTCTCGCCGTCAATGGTGACGATGGGCAGGTCGCGGAAATCGCGCCGCCCGGCGCGATCGGATTCGGAGACAGCGCTCCCC